>JAYOED010000092.1:0-8297 GCA_038106575.1 Burkholderiales bacterium | reverse complement strand
ACCACTCGGTAAGGAAACACCGGAGCAGGCACGCACAAAAGCCCGCGAAGGCCAGGTCATCATCAACGACCTCGCGGAATGGCGCCAGGGCCTGATTTGAACGATGCCTTCAATCAGTATTTCCTAGCGTACCAGATGAATGTCGTCGCCATTTTCATGTTTAATGAAAGTGCCGTTAGTACTGTGATCGACCAGATAAACTGCGGGCTGGGGCACGCCGATCACGCGCTGCATCTCGACTGCCGCACACACTGCCGCGTCCACATCCGAAAACAATACGGCCAGATCGCCGGTGTAACGGCTAGGCATTTCGGGTCAGGCTAATGAAAATTTTCTTGATTTGAGCTTGACGATGCTCGGACATTCAGTAACTTGCAGTTAGTAGAAACTTTAGAGCCTCTATCGGAAAAAGGCAAAACCCGGGCTGTTTCCATCGACAAATACCGGATCAAGCCTCACAATCATCTGATTAGAACTTCAGGAGCAGCAGTGAGTTCCACATCCGACACCAGCAACATGGCCCTGTTCTGCGATTTTGAAAACATCGCTTTGGGTGCACGCGAAGCAAAATACTCGGATTTCGATATCAAAAAAGTCTTGGAACGCCTGCTGCTCAAGGGTGACATCGTCGTCAAGAAAGCCTATTGCGACTGGGAACGCTATCGCGACTTTAAGAAGCCGATGCACGAGGCCGCATTCGAGCTAATTGAAATCCCTCACGTGCGCATGTCAGGCAAAAATTCGGCCGACATCCGCATGGTCGTCGATGCGCTGGACCTCTGCTACACGAAATCCCACGTCGATACCTTCGTCATCATCAGCGGCGACTCCGATTTCTCCCCGCTGGTATCCAAGCTGCGGGAAAACAACAAAGTCGTCATCGGCGTCGGCGTCAAAAAGTCTTCCTCGGACCTGCTGATCGCCAACTGCGACGAGTTCATTTACTACGATGATCTTGCCCGAGAAAAAGCCAAGAAAAAGCAGATACATAAAAAACTCGCAGCAACCCCTACTACAGCCAAAACCGACTCCACCGAAAAGGATGCTGGCGACAAAAAGTCCGAGGGCATAGACCTGGTCATGGAAACCATCGAGGCGCTGTTTGCTGAGCGCGGCGCCGAGGACAAGATCTGGCCATCAATGGTCAAACAAACGCTGAAACGCCGCCAGCCGGGATTCAACGAAAGCTATTACGGCTTCCGTTCGTTCGGTAAGCTGCTTGAAGAGGCGCAGACGCGAAAACTCCTCGAACTCGAACCTGACGAGAAATCCAACGGCGTCATCATCAAAAGCTACAACCCAGACTACTAAAAGTCTGGCTTCGCCAGCGGCCTGACCTGCTGAGGAGAGCATACGAACCATGAATCAGCAGCAAGGCCCCCGCATACACATTCTCAATCGCCCACAGGCCGGCCTGTTCGAGCGCATTGTATTTTTTGTAATCGGACTGGCCATTCTGGTGATCGCGTTCTTTTTCATTGGCATTGCGCTGATCGCAGGCGCCGTGCTTGCCGTCATCATCCTGCTGCGACTTTGGTGGCTGCGTCGCAAACTGCGCAAAGCGATGAACGATGACGTGGTCGAGGGTGAATACACCGTGGTCGAATCGGTGATCACCGATCAAAGCATAACCAAAGATGCCGGAGACACCGAAAACCAATAAATATTTGTTTTAATTGATTATTTTTTTGAAGCAACAGCGATCTTGCCCTGCGTACGAAGATCAAAGCGGTCCACGGTAACGATGATCCGCTCGTGCACACCCTCTCCGATGCATTCGATCTCGTCTTCGGCCCATACGCGGAATGTCAGCTTGCGTCCTTCCACCCGGGTTACTTCCGCATGCGCTGCCACGCGCATGCCCACCGGCGTTGCCGCGGTGTGACTTACGTCCAGTCGCGTGCCCACGGTCTGTTGCCCTGCCGGCAGCAAACCCTCGACCGCGTTAAGCGCGGCCTCCTCCAGCAGCATCACAAGAACCGGCGTTGCCAGAACCTTGATCTTGCCGCTACCAACATGCGGCGCGGTATCACGCGTACCGACAAGAATCTCGGTAGTGCTTTGCAGTCCCGGTTTTATGGAATCGAAATTCATGGCACAGCCTTCATTGCGGTAATCGACAGTACGATGTTACATTGAAACCCAGTCAGCCACGGCGCCAAAAAGAAGCCGGGCGTGCACAGACAGGAGCCCTCCCCTAATGCGTCTCGGTTTTTTCACAATGCCGCTGCACCCTTCCCATCGCTCGCCAGCGATCACCATGCAGGAAGATCGTGAAGCCATCATCATGGCCGACCGGCTGGGATTTCATGACGCCTTCGTCGGTGAGCATCTCACCGAAAGGTCCGAGAACATACCCAACAGTTTCATTTTTCTGGCGACACTGATCCACGCCACCCGCCAGATCAGGCTAGCCACAGGCACGTCCAACCTGTCGCACACGCACCCCGTCCTGATCGCCGCGCACGCCGCGATGTTCGACCATCTCGCGCAGGGACGCTTTATTTTCGGCATCAGCCCCGGGGCGCTCCCCTCCGACGCAGAAGTGCTAGGACTGCTCGACGAAGACCGCAACAAACTGTTCGCCGAAGCCATCGATATCATCCTCGCCATCTGGGAACGCGACGTTCCCTACGACATCGATTTTCCCGACAATCGGTTCAAGGTCAGTACCGCAAAAACGCGCAACCCTTCAGTGGGCCGCGGCGAAATGTTTAAGCCCTACCAGCAGCCGCGCCCCGAAATCGTCGGCACCGTGGTCGCGCCGTTCTCGAAAGGTGTCATCGCCATGGGCGAGCGCGATTTCCATCCTCTCTCCGCCAATTTCCTGCTTCCGCAATATCTGCCCTCGCACTGGACCAACTACGCCGAAGGAAAAAAACGAGCAGGAAAGGTTGCCGACATCTCCGACTGGCGCATCGCGCGCACCATCTTCGTCGCCGATGACGAGCGGACCGCACGCCGCTACGGTCTGGAAGACAGTGCCAGCCCTTACCGCTACTACTGGGACATGATGCTACGTAAGATGATGATCTCGAAACGCCAGGCCATCTTCAAGATACACCCGGAACAGAATGACGCCGAACTGACCACCGACTACATGGTCAACCGGCTGATGATCTGCGGCACGCCCTCCAGCGTCGCCGAGCAGATTCTTGCACTGCGCGAAGAAACCGGGGATTTCGGTGAAATCGTCTACGCCGGCATGGACTGGGTCGATCCGGAACTGGCCAGGCGCTCAATGGAACTGATGGCGGAAAAAGTCATGCCGCAGATAAATGCCGCAATTGCACCGGCTGCTCGCGCGCAACGCGCCTGATCAGACTGCGGGTTTACCGGTCACCGGCAGCAGAAAATAGAACATCAAGCCGCGTTCAACAGTAGATTGGTCAGCACCTGCATCAGCCGATCGTGATCGACGGACACCGTGAAATCTGGTCCCGGCAGCAGATTCAGGCGGATCTTGCGAATGTCTGAGAACAGCTGCTTGATGTGCGCGGCTTTTCGAGCAGCGCACAATCTCTGCGGGCGCAGAGCCAGTGCCATGCGGTCTTAACGGATCTTCTCCAGGTCGAGTACATCATTGATCAGCGCGGCAAAACGTTCGCTGTTCTGGTAAGCCATGTCGACAAAGCAGGCGACCTCGGGCTCGAGCCCGGCGCCAAGTTTCCTTGACCAGTTCCAGCGAACCGATACAGCCATTCAGCAAGGCTAAGCCGCCATCCGCGCTCGCTCATGACCTTCCCGCGCGTCGGACTGCAACGACGGCACGTCGCCCGCACACTGAATACGGTGCATGATGCGTCGATACCTACCGTCGAACGGATCACGATGGTGCATCACGCAGCGGTTATCCCAAATGAGGATATCGCCGAGTTTCCACTCGTGATGCCAGGTGAATTTCTCCTGCGTCGCATGCGCCCACAATGCGTTGAGCATTTTTTCCGATTTATCAACCTCCAGCCCGTTAATGTAGGCATTCGGCCGCCGCCCGAGATACAACGCGTTGCAGCAGGTTTCGGGATGGGTGCGGATAATCGGATGACTTGGACCCGGTGCGTCGCGCACGTCATTCACCGGTTGGAAGCCTTCGCGCAGGTCACCGGCGCTGTTGTAGGTCCTGTCATGCTTTAGCGTTTTGCCTTCGATCTGTTGGCGCAGCGCCGGATCCAGCGTTTCCAGCGCGAGGTACATGTTGGCAAATCCGGTCCTGCCGCCCTTAGGCGGTACTTCAAGCGCGTGAAGCATGCTGTAGGACAGCGGCTTGTCACGGTACGAGTTGTCAGAATGCCAGACTACTTCGGTATCGCGCAGCACGCCGATCGGCACGCCGTTTTCCATCACATTCGAGACCACGATGACCTCGGGGTGCGGACGCGCCAGTTCCTTGCCGGTCTTAGCCAGCGGCGCAAAGTCCAGTTCACCGAAGCGCTTGCCAAAGGCAATCAGTTCTGGGTCACTCAGCTGCTGGCCGCGGATGCGGATCACCAGATGATCAAGCAGCGCCTGATACACCTGCCGAAATGCGGCATGGTCGAGCTGACGCACATCCCCGCAATCGACCTGTGCGCCGAGCGCCTTGGAAAACGCTGAGACCGCAACCGCATTCATTGGTAAATATATAATTTAATGTGTTCTTTAATCCACTCGGATACCCGCAGCTTTGGCAATCTTACCGTAGCGTTGGAACTCGTCCTTGATCTGTGCCGCATATTCTCGCGGTGTGCTGCCCACGGTCTCGATGCCACGTGCCGCCAGCGTGCTCTTGCCTTCCGGTGACTTGAGTATCTTAACCATCGCGATATTGAGTCGCTGGATGATCGCCGCCGGCGTCTTCGCCGGCGCGAGCACGCCGAAAGTCGTGCTGGAATGATAACCCGGCACGCCCTCTTCCGCGATGGTAGGGAACTCCGGCGCCAGCGCCGAACGCGTCTTGGTACCCACCGCCAGCATACGCAGCTTGCCGGAGCGCACATGCGGCAGCACCGTCGGCATATTCTCGAACATCATGTCGAGCCGCCCGCCGAGCAGATCGGTCACCGCCGGCCCCGCGCCCTTGTAAGGCACATGCACCAGCTTGATACCGGTCATCGTAATAAACTGTTCCGTCGAAAAATGCCCCACCGACCCGGCGCCCGCCGAGCCGTAGTTCATCGCACCGTTCTTCGACTTCGCCAGCACGATCAAGCCTTTCACACTCTTCGCCGGTGACGAGGGCGGCACTACCAGCGTAAAGGGGCTGATCGTCGCCATGGTGATAGGCTCAAAATCACGCAGGCTGTCGTAAGGCACCTTCTTGCGAATGTTCGGATTAATGGTCAGCGGCCCAGCGCTACCCAGCACGATGGTGTAGCCGTCAGCCGGCGCACGCGACGCTAGTTCCGCCCCCACCACACCGCCAGCACCCGGACGGTTATCCACCACGACGTTCTGCCCCAGCATCGCGGGCAGATGCTGCGCCAAAAAACGCGCCAGCAAATCCGTGCTGCCACCGGGCGCGAAAGGCACCACGAAGCGGATCGGCTTCGAGGGATAGGTCTCAGCCGCCATTGCTGCCGGGCTCAGTGCCGCAGTGGACACAGCAGTGACTACAGCAGCGACAGCCGCCGCAACTAAAGTCTTGGTGATGGCTTTCATTTCTTGCTCCTCGTTAGGGTGATTTTCTTGTTGATCGTTTTGGGGGGGGTAGATTTCTTGCTGGTGGCCAGCTTCTTTGCCGCTGATTTTTGGGTCGGGCTTTTAACGGTCGGGTAGACATCGCCGTAATACTTGCGGATCTCGTCGATCTGATCCGGTCCCGGCGGTGCGTAATACAAGCGCTTGCTAAGAAACTTGCCGCCCATGATGCGGTTGATCTTCACTGCCGCCTCGCTCATCTTCACCAGCGACAAAATGCCGTTGAGGATAGGCGTATTGCGCGCCGCCTCGTGCACACCAAACTCTGCCAGCAGCGCCATCACCACGCCACCCGCGGCAATGATCACCTCGGCACCCTGCTCGACATTGGCATTGGCAGCCTTCATGAACTGGTCAAGGATGCGCTTTCGTGCCGCAGCCCTGGTAAAGCCTTCATCAAGGTCATTGATGCGGTCGATGGTCATGCGGTTCACCGCGCGCAGCCGCCGCTCGAGCTTGTAGCGGTGCACATTGTCGATGATGCGCGGGGTGAATTTCTCATTGATGGTCACCAGGGAAAAGTTCTGCCCCATCATGCAGGCGGTGTGCAGCGCCGTTTCGCACAGGCCCAACACCGGCATCGTGGTGATCTCGCGGCACATCTGCAGGCCGGGGTCGCCGATATTGCCGATCAGGAAGGCGTCAAAGCCGCGCCTGGTCGCGATCTGCACGTTCTCCATGACCTCGCCCGACTCCAGGTAATCGAGATAATGAAACTGATCGGCCAGCCCGCCGCGCTTGGTGATGCCGTGAACCTCGATCACGGTCTCAGGGTCTTTCACCCGGTCGAGTATGCGCCGCAGCGCCACGTTGTAATGCCCCCATGCGGCCTGCCGCGACATGCTTTGATACCAGAGCTTCACGTAATACGTCCTTTTCCGTTGAAGTAAATATGGGTCGAGTTTGAATCCCGAAAACGGGATTCCCGACAACTAGAGTCTCTAAATTCAGCGCTTGGCGTGCTCCGAAAACTGGGTCGCCGAAAGCGTGCCGCTGGCGACATCGCCCGGTATTTCCTCTTTCAGGAAGTTCAGCTTCAACTTGTTGCCAACCGGATCGCGCATGAACATCTGGAAGCCGGCATTAGGCACACTCTGCTCATCGAAAGGAATGCCCTGCTTGCGCAGGCGCTCACGGAAGGCCTGCACGCCGGTCACCGAATACGCGGTATGGTCGCAGCCGCTGTGCGCCTCGTCGATGCCCGACCAGTCCGGTTTGAAGCGCGACACCACGTGCACCAGCGGATGGTCGCCGATGTACAGCCACAGCCCCTTGTTGGAAAAATCCGGGCGCGACCTGACGGTCAGGCCAAGGCCTTCGCAGTAGAACTTATCGATCGCCGGCAGATTGCTTTTGAGGCAGCCGATATTGATATGGTGTATGCCTTTCACCTGCATGGCGCATATCCTCCTTAGCCTTGAATCATATAGCATAGGCTCATCGTTTCGACCGTTAACTCCACACCATGAAACCTGCTTTATGAAACCCATCGTAATCCGCGTCGGCGGCTACCAGAAGGCCGCCTCGATCCACACCCGTGCCTGCGTCCACCTCGGCTTAGCGCTGAAAGCCAAGCTCGGCGACCGTATCAATTTCCAGTTCATGCCCGACGTGCTAGCGCTGGGCCACAAGTCCGGCGACCTGCCGAAGATGGTGGAAAGCGGCGAACTGTCGATGTGCTACATCTCGTCGCTGCGTTTCACCCATTGGGTGCCGGCACTGAAAATGTTCGACCTGCCCTTCCTCTTCCGCGACCGCACCACAGCCTATGCCGCGCTCGACGGTCCACTGGGCGAACGGTTGCGCGCGCAGCTGATCGAAAAATCGCCGCACCGACTGCTCGCGTATTGGGACAACGGCTTTCGCCACTTCAGCAACCGCGTGCGCCCCATCCACACCCCCGCCGACTGCAAGGGCATTCGCAGTCGCCACCAGAGGAGCGCACTTCAGGGCGAATCGCTGCGCCTGATGGGCTTCGAACCCATCGCAGAGGACATCAAGATTTTCTTCGAACAGATCTCTGGTGAACGCTTCCAGGCGCAGGACAATCCGCTGACCAACATCGTCAACTTCAACGTTCACAAGCACCACCGCTACATCACTATTTCGAGCCACGTCTTCGGTGTTGCCTGCCTGATGGTCAACCGTGCCGAATATGATACCTGGCCTTCAGACGTACAGCAGGCGGTCAACGCCGCCGCAGCCGAGGCCACCGTGCTGCAACGGAAACTGGCGGCGGCAGAAGACGAAGCAATGCTGAAGCAGCTGGATCCTGCGGAAAACGAAGTGATAACGCTCAGCGCTAAAGAGCATCAGGCTTTCGTCACGACGGTGAAACCGGTGACGGACAAATACCGGAAGGAGCTGGGAAATGAGTGGTTTAGATTGCTGAGTTCCTGAAGCGCTGGTTCATGTAATTGTGGTCTGTCCCCAATTATTAAATAATGAGGCATACGGCTTTAAATCATCAGGCCTTTGTCGCAGTAGTGAAACCGGTGACTTACAAATACCGGAAGGAGCTTGGGGAGCAGTGATTTAGTTGGCTGAATTCCTGAAGCAAAGAATAAATCAGACTAATCATGGTCTATCGCCGGTTATTTAAAATTAAGGTAATTAGGGCG
>JAYOED010000091.1:0-8336 GCA_038106575.1 Burkholderiales bacterium | reverse complement strand
AATGCCAGTAGACCGGTCATCGCGAAAATTCCCGGGACACCTATCATCTGGTTGAGCAAGGGACTGACCACCAAAGACAACGCAAACGATACGCCAATGGTCGACCCAATCATAGCCATCGCCTTTGCGCGCTGCTCCTCCCGCGTCAAATCTGCCGTCAAGGCAATGACAGCCGAGGAAATTGCACCGGCCCCTTGCAACACTCGGCCCAATATGACCATGTGGATGTTGGGGGCCAGGGCTCCGATAAAACTGCCAATGGCAAACAACAGCAGGCCTGCGTATACCACGGTCTTGCGCCCATAGCGGTCGGACCACCAGCCAAAGGGTATCTGCAATACAGCCTGGGTGAGCCCGTAAGCGCCGATCGCGATTCCCACTAGCGTCAGGTTGTCTCCGCCGGGTAGCTGTTCGGCGTAAATCGCGAAAACCGGCAGGATGACAAACATGCCCAGAAGGCGCAGGCCGAATATCCCGGATAAGCCGATACTGGCCCGCAGTTCTAGCGGGGACATTTTGCTGCTGGAGGGCATCGATGGAAACCGGCCGGTAGAACCCGGACGAGAGAGTTGGGCTGGATAGTTTATGGGCGTATATTAACAGGTTTACCTTTGCTCTCTGACATGCCCACCCGCCCCACACCGCCCAAGTTGATCTCACTGGTCAAGCCGTCACGGCAAAACGCGTCGATGACGCCTGCAAGCTCCGGACAAATCCGGGTGCGCGGGGCGCGCATGCACAACCTGCGCAATATCAGTCTGGACCTGCCGCGCAACCGCCTGATAGTAATAACCGGGCTTTCCGGATCGGGAAAATCATCGCTCGCGTTCGATACGTTGTATGCCGAAGGCCAGCGCCGTTACGTCGAGTCGCTGTCGGCCTATGCGCGCCAGTTCCTGCAGTTGATGGAAAAGCCTGACGTCGACCTGATTGAAGGGTTGTCACCGGCCATCGCCATCGAACAAAAAGCTTCCAGCCACAACCCCCGGTCCACAGTGGGTACAGTCACCGAAATTCACGACTATCTTCGGTTGCTCTACGCCCGCATCGGCGAACCGCAATGTCCGGAACACGGGACAGTCCTAGCAGCGCAATCAGTTGCCCAGATGGTCGATCAGGTGCTGCAGTTGCGTGCCTACTCCCGATTGATGGTTATGGCTCCGGTGGTCAGTAACCGTAAAGGCGAGCAGACCGCAATATTCGACGAATTGCGCGCCAAGGGATTCGTTCGCGTACGTATCGACGGCAATGTGCACGACATCGATGCGCTGCCGATCTTAAAGAAAAACGCAAAGCACACCATCGAAGTTGTCATCGACCGCGTGAAAGTCCATCCTGACATCCGCCAGCGCCTCGCGGAATCCTTCGAAACCGCTCTGCGCCATGCTGACGGCCGGGCGCTGGCGATAGACATTGACAGCGGACGGGAATATACCTTCTCGTCTCGGCTCGCCTGCCCGCAATGCGGTTATGCCGCTCCGGAACTGGAACCTCGCCTGTTCTCGTTCAACAATCCAGCCGGCGCCTGCCAGCGTTGCGACGGACTCGGTACTATCGCCTTCTTTGATCCACTGCGGATCGCAGCGTTTCCTGAAATGTCGCTTGCCTCCGGAGCCATCAAGGGGTGGGACCGCCGCAACCAGTTCTATTTCCAGATGCTGCAAAGTCTGGCGGCACATTATGGTTTTGATATCGAAACCCCATTCAATGAATTGCCTGAAACCGCCCGCAAAGTCGTGCTGCACGGGTCGGGCAAGACACTGATCCAGTTCACGTATACGGGCGAACGCGGCAAGTCCTATGTCCGCGAGCACGCTTTCGAGGGTGTCATCCCCAACCTTGAGCGACGCCATCGCGAAACCGATTCCCAGGTCGTTCGCGAAGAGCTCGCCAAATATCTGAATACCCAGCAGTGTCCCGATTGCTGCGGCACCCGGTTGCGGCGTGAAGCCCGTCACATCATGGTTGCCGACCGTCCGATCTATGTCCTGTCAGCACTGCAACTCGGTGACGCAATGCGCTTCTTCGAGAAACTGGAACTTACTGGCGCAAAAAAAACAATTTCTGAAAAAATCGCCGGCGAGATCCGCAATCGCCTGCGTTTCCTGGTAGATGTCGGTCTCGATTACCTGTCGCTGGACCGTTCGGCGGACACACTCTCCGGCGGCGAGTCGCAACGCATCCGTCTAGCGAGCCAGATCGGGTCGGGCCTGACTGGCGTCATGTACGTTCTCGATGAACCCTCGATCGGCCTGCATCAGAGAGACAACACCCGGTTGCTAGACATGCTGAAACGGTTGCGTGATATCGGCAATACGGTCATCGTCGTAGAGCATGACACTGACGCCATCATGAACGCTGATCATGTTGTCGATATGGGTTTGGGTGCAGGGGACCATGGCGGCAACATCATCGCACAGGGTGCGCCGGCAGACATTTCCACGCATGCCGAATCGCTGACCGGGCAATATCTGTCCGGACGCCGGCGCATCGATGTCCCCGCCCTGCGCCATCAAGTCAACTCTCAACGCCGGCTGATCATCAGCGGCGCCACCGGCAACAATCTCAGAAACGTCACTGCGGCTATCCCAGTCGGTTTGTTCACCTGCGTCACCGGCGTATCAGGATCGGGAAAATCAACGCTCGTCAACGATACGCTTTATCTGTCTGCAGCCCGCGATCTCTACGGCAGCAATGTCGAACCGGCACCTTATACTTCCATCGAGGGCATGGATCATTTCGACAAAGTCGTCAACGTCGACCAGAGTCCCATCGGACGTACGCCGCGCTCCAACCCCGCCACCTATACCGGACTGTTCACGCCGATCCGAGAGCTGTTCGCCGGCGTGCCCGAAGCACGTGCACGAGGCTATGGTGCGGGCCGGTTTTCGTTCAATGTCAAAGGCGGGCGTTGTGAATCCTGTCAGGGTGACGGCGTACTCAAAGTGGAAATGCACTTCCTACCTGATATCTACGTTCCTTGCGACGCCTGCCATGGCCGACGCTATAACCGGGAGACCCTGGACATCCGCTACAAGGGCCGGACTATCCATGAAGTGCTGGAAATGACCGTAGAGCAGGCCGTAGAATTTTTCAGCGCGTTACCGGCTCTGGCTCGCAAGTTGCAGACGCTGATGGACGTGGGTCTCGGCTATATTACTCTGGGACAAAGCGCGACCACGTTGTCGGGCGGCGAAGCACAGCGCGTGAAACTTGCCCTGGAGCTGTCAAAGCGTGATACCGGTCGCACGCTCTACATCCTTGACGAGCCCACCACCGGACTGCATTTCCACGATATCGAACTGCTGCTGCGCGTGTTGCACCGGCTGCGCGACCACGGCAACACCATTGTCGTCATTGAACACAATCTGGATGTGATCAAGACCGCGGACTGGATCATCGATCTGGGGCCTGAAGGCGGTGATGGAGGTGGGGAAATCATTGCCGAAGGACCTCCGGAAGAAATCGGCACCAATTCCAGAAGTCACACCGGCGTGTACTTGCGGAAAATTCTGTCATGACTCTCGCTGCCGCGCGTGATCTGCTGACCGGCAGCTTCGAAGCAGCTCTCGCTGCCGCTGATCCGCTGAAGCTCATTCCTGCTCACCTGCCGCAGCCTCCTGAAGGCCGTACGCTGGTGGTCGGTGCCGGCAAAGCCGCAGCAGCAATGGCGCTGGCCGTGGAACAGGCATGGCCCGCTTCGGCCGCGCTCGAAGGCTTGGTCATCACCCGATACCGCCACGGCCTGCTGACTAGCCGCATTACCGTGATCGAGGCCGGGCACCCGGTACCCGATGCCGCTGGAGAACAGGCCGCCGCTGACATTCTCAAGCGCGTCAGGGCACTGACTCCCCGCGATTTGCTGCTGGTACTGGTATCGGGCGGTGGATCCAGTCTTCTGTCACTCCCGGCTGCAGGACTCGGCATGGCTGATCTCAAACAAGTCACGCAGCAATTACTGCTCTCTGGTGCCCCCATACAAGCCATGAATACGGTTCGCAAGCACCTCTCTGCCATCCAGGGTGGCCAGCTGACAGCAGCTTCACGTGCACCCGTATTGGCGCTGGTGATTTCGGATGTCACCGGGGACGATCCTACCAACATTGCCTCCGGACCTTGTGCGCCTGATCCGACCACTTACCGGGATGCCCTGGAAATATTGAATCGTTACTCCGTGCAACCTCCGCCTGCTATTGCTACCCATCTGCAGCGCGGGGCCAGCGGCGATCTGCCGGAAACCCCGAAACCGGGTGACAGGGTATTTGCCAGAACGGAAAACCGCATCATTGCAACCGCAAGTCGCTCTCTAGCAGCAGCGGCCGATTTTTTCAGCAGCCGCAGTATTACTCCGGCCGTTCTAGGAGACTCTGTCACCGGCGAAGCGCGCGAAGTCGCCAAGGTTTACGCTGCGATGGCCCGGCAGATTCGCAACCATCAAGTCCCCTGGAAAGCTCCCGTGGCACTGATCTCCGGTGGCGAATGCACAGTGACCGTGCGCGGTAAAGGCCGCGGAGGGCGCTGCGCCGAATTCCTGTTGTCTCTGGCGCTGGAACTCGATGGGACAGACAGCATCCATGCTTTGGCCTGCGATACCGACGGTATCGACGGTTCGGAAGACAACGCAGGTGCAGTCATGACACCGGACAGCCTTCGTCGCGTGAAATTGCTGAACCTGAATCCTGCGGCCTTGCTGGAACAAAATGACGCTTACCGGTTTTTCGAGGCAGCCGGCGACCTGATTATCACGGGACCGACCCTCACCAACGTCAACGACTACCGCGCCATCCTCATCACCTGAAGGCATTCCCGAATCATACTTAAATGTATAAAGATATTTAATATCGCGTGGCGCAAAAAAACCGGGCAGTGCCCGGTTTTTTTCATGACTGTTTCGCTCAGGCGGCGTCGATCTTAGCTTCGCCAGGGGCTTCGGCCGTACGATCCAGCAACTCCACGTAAGCCATAGGTGCATTATCACCCTTGCGAAAACCGAATTTCAGTATCCGCAGATAACCGCCGTTGCGCTTGGCGTAGCGCGGACCGAGTTCATCAAACAGCTTGACCACGTTGTCGCGGTCGCGCAAACGATTGAAAGCCAGCCGGCGATTGGCCAGTGACGGTTTCTTTCCAAGCGTTATGATCGGCTCAACCACTCGGCGCAATTCCTTAGCCTTGGGCAGCGTAGTCTTGATTGCTTCATGACGCAGCAGCGAGTTGGCCATATTGCGCAGCATTGCCAGACGATGGCTGCTGGTGCGATTGAGCTTTCTTAACCCGTGACGATGACGCATGATGCCCTCTTAAACCTTTTCGAGGCCGGCAGGCGGCCAGTTTTCCAGCTTCATACCCAGCGTCAGACCTCGCGACGCCAGCACCTCCTTGATCTCGTTCAGCGACTTGCGGCCCAGATTCGGCGTTTTCAGCAGTTCAGTCTCCCCACGCTGTATCAGGTCGCCGATGTAATAAATGTTTTCCGCTTTCAGACAATTGGCCGAACGCACGGTCAATTCCAGATCATCTACCGGACGCATCAATACGGGATCGATCTGGGTCGCCTTTTTTTCCTCAGTCAGCGCCGGCATACCCTTGAGATCAGCAAATACCGACAATTGTTCGACCAGGACCCGGGCAGCGTAACGCACTGCCTCTTCGGGATCGATCACACCGTTGGTCTCGATATCGATCACCAGTTTGTCGAGATCAGTACGCTGTTCGACGCGTGCGGATTCCACCGCATAGCTGATGCGGCGCACCGGACCATAGGACGCATCCAGCATTAGGCCGCCGACGCTACGGGTATCCCCAGCGCCGCGGCGGGTCACCGCTGCGACATAACCGCGCCCTTTTTCGACCTTGATTTGCATGTCGAGCTTGCCGCCGGCAGTGAGATGGGCGATCACATGATCAGGATTGATGATTTCAACGTCGTGCATCGGCTCGATATCCGCTGCCGTTACCACGCCTTCGCCTGATTTTTTCAGCGCCAGCACCGCTTCGTCGCGGTTGTGCAACCGGAGAACGATACCTTTCAGGTTGAGCAGAATGTCGACTACGTCCTCCTGGACGCCGTCAATCGTGGAATACTCGTGCAACACGCCCTCGATCTTGACTTCCGTCGCCGCAAAACCCGGCATGGAAGACAGCAACGTACGACGAAGTGCGTTGCCAAGCGTATGACCATAGCCACGCTCGAACGGCTCCATCGTGACTTTGGCATGAAAAGGGGAAATTCCCTGCACGTCGATGATCCGGGGCTTGAGGAAAGCGCTGCTGGACATGACAAATATACCTCTCGGGGATTATTTCGAGTACAGCTCGACGATGAGCGACTCGTTGATGGTTGAAGGCAGTTCGGCACGCTGGGGATGCGCCTTGAACGTGCCCTTGAGCGATTTTGCATCCACTTCGATCCACTCCGGGTAGCCCCGTGATTCGGCGGCTTCCGATGCACCCTTGATGCGCAGATGCGCCTTGGCCGGCTGGGCCACCTCGACCACATCGCCAGGACGGCATTGGAAAGACGGGATGTTCACACGTTTGCCGTTCACCAGGATGGCGTTGTGGCGCACCACCTGACGGGCTTCCGTACGCGACGCACCGAAGCCCATGCGGTAGACCACGGTATCAAGCCGGCTTTCCAGGCTCTGCAGCAGGGCTTCGCCGGTCACGCCCTTGCTCCGCGAAGCCTCCTTGTAGATCTTGCGAAACTGGCGCTCTAGAATGCCGTAGATGCGGCGCACTTTCTGCTTCTCACGCAACTGCACACCGTAACCCGACAGACGCGAGTTTTTCTGACCGTGCTGTCCGGGCGGGTAACTGCGGCGCTCGATCGCGCATTTATCGGTGAAGCATTTCTCCCCTTTAAGAAAGAGCTTCTCCCCTTCGCGCCGGCATTGACGGCACTTTGCATCGAGATTCCTGGCCACTGTGGGATCTCCTTAAATTCGACGCTTCTTCGGCGGACGGCAGCCGTTGTGCGGCACGGGCGTCACGTCGGAGATGCTGGTGATCTTAAAACCAACAGCGTTCAGGGCACGCACAGCGGATTCACGCCCCGGTCCTGGCCCCTTGATCAGCACTTCAATATTCTTCACTCCACACTCCTGTGCAAGACGGCCCGCCTTTTCGGCAGCAATCTGCGCCGCAAACGGAGTCGACTTGCGTGATCCCTTGAAACCGTTGCTGCCCGAGGTCGCCCATGCCAATGCGTTACCCTGGCGGTCGGTAATAGTAACGATGGTGTTGTTGAAGGACGCGTGCACGTGCACCACACCTTCAGCAACGTTCTTCTTGACCTTCTTGCGTATCCTGGTGCTTGCCTTAGCCATATGAATATCTCTCGTTTACGCAGCGGCCGGCCGCTGAATTTTCACGGCCGCCTTCCGCGGGCCCTTGCGCGTACGCGCATTGGTGCGAGTACGCTGGCCGCGCACCGGCAATCCTGCGCGATGCCGCTTGCCCCTCCAGGTGCCGAGATCCATCAATCGCTTGATGTTCATCGAGACCTCGCGGCGAAGATCGCCTTCAGTGCTGAACTTTCCCACCTGTTCGCGCAACCTGTCCATGTCGGAATCGGACATGTCCTTGATTTTCGTCGTAGCACCGACCCCGGCTGCCGCACAAATCGCGCGAGCACGGCTTCGGCCGACACCGAAGATCGCAGTTAATGCGATCTCGGCATGTTGATGATTTGGTATGTTGACGCCGCCTATGCGAGCCATGGCTCACCCCACCAATGGAAAACTTGTAATTATAACTTTTGACAGGCCCATATTCAATGAACCGTCAACCCTGACGTTGCTTGTGCCGGGGGTCTTTGCAGATCACCCGCACCACACCGTTGCGCTTCACAACCTTGCAGTTGCGGCACATGCGTTTAACCGATGCCAATACTTTCATTTCACTTACCTCTCAGCCTACTTCGCCCTGAAAATGATGCGCCCTTTGGTCAAATCGTAAGGTGTTAGTTCCACCGTCACCTGGTCGCCCGGCAATATGCGAATGTAGTGCATGCGCATTTTCCCGGAGATGTGCCCCAGAACGACGTGACCATTCTCCAGCTTGACCCGAAAAGTCGCGTTAGGCAGGTTTTCAACAACCTCGCCCTGCATCTCTATGGTGTCTTCCTTGGCCATTATCGTGTCGGGAATACACCGCCCTTGAAATTCGCCTTCTTCAACAGGCTCTCATACTGGTGCGACATCACGTAAGCCTGTACCTGCGACATAAAATCCAGCGTTACCACTACGATGATCAGCAATGACGTTCCGCCAAAATAAAACGGCACGTTTTTCCAGACGATCAGCAATTCAGGCACCAGACACACCAAAGTAATG
>JAYOED010000090.1:0-8410 GCA_038106575.1 Burkholderiales bacterium | reverse complement strand
TAACATTATAGATACGATCTGTGTTCTGTTGTTTGTATTCGATGTCAGGATATCCATAATGTTTTTTATTTTTCTCACTCGCGTTAAGCGATTGGCTGCTCGTTAACCAAGTAACCAAACACAAAATAGTTGTTACGGTTAGAAGTTTAAGAATACGCATTTCAGTCGATCCTCCGCTCAGTTTTTGCCGTGTGATTAGGACCAATGCATACAAAGCTGTTCTGTCTGTATCCAGTCTACTTGCGGCAAACTACTGCAGGATGAGGGCGTCATCCACGTGCCAACGGTAAAAGCTATAGATAGTACACGCAACTTTTTAAGGCCCATGTGCCTCAAGCGTGTAAAAGAAGAGAACTGTAACCTCCCCAAAATCTAATGTTTTCAGGAGGTGTGTTCCTGTCACGCGCCTCCTACGTGCTTCCAAAAAAAAGCCCCACCGTAGTGAGGCCTTTGATTTTGTTGTTTTTTTAGATATCAGCTTAGCGTTTGGAGAACTGCTTGCGCCGCCTCGCCTTTCGCAAACCAACCTTCTTGCGCTCCACTTCGCGCGCATCACGCGTGACAAGGCCGGCTTTGCGCAAAGCCGGTTTCAGCGCGATATCGTAGTCGATTAGGGCGCGGGTGATACCGTGCCGCACGGCACCGGCTTGCCCGGACTCGCCACCACCGTCAACATTAACGCTGATATCGAAATCCTGCAGCTTTTCCACCAGCACCAGCGGCTGGCGCACGATCATGCGGCCGGTTTCACGGGAGAAAAATTCGTCGACCGGCTTGCCATTGACAACAATGCTGCCTTTGCCCGGTTGCAGATGCACGCGAGCGACCGCGCTTTTGCGCCGTCCGGTACCGTAATTCTTTTGAACCGCCATGATATTGATCCTAGATTTCGAGGGGCTTGGGCTGCTGTGCCGTATGCGGATGATCCGTGCCGGCATAGGCCTTCAGTTTTTTTAGCATCGCATAACCGAGCGGCCCCTTGGGCAACATACCTTTTACCGCTTTTTCGAGCGCACGGGTTGGATGCTTGGCCTGCATCTTTTCGAACGTAGTCGTATACAGGCCGCCGGGGAACGTCGTATGGCGATGATACAGTTTGTCTTTGGCCTTGTTGCCGGTCACCCGCAGTTTCTCGGCGTTGACGACAACGATAAAATCACCGGTGTCGATATGCCGGGTGAACTCCGGTTTGTGCTTGCCGCGCAGGCGCCGCGCGATTTCGGCGGCAAGCCGGCCCAGCACCTTGCCCGAAGCATCGACTACATACCAGTCATGCCGGACTTCGTTCGGTTTGGCGGAATAAGTCTTCATGATATTGCTGTCCTGCAGGTCTGCTTGATTCAGCGAAACCGCTAATTCTATTGGAAATCAAGCAGATGTGTCAAACTTGGAAGCTGCCTTCAACACTATCACGCGGCTCAACCGGAAACTATTTTTTATTTTTAAAAACAATAGTTTATAGAAAATGTGGGGCTGGCAACTCACCAACACCATGGCCGCATTCCTGCTGCCTCCGGGGATAATCATCGCAGCAATTATCGCCAGTTTGCTGCTGCGACCGATACACCCCCGCAGCAGCCGTCTGCTGCTGGTCGGCAGTATCGCCTCCCTTTACATCCTTTCCATGCCACTGACGGCAAACCTGTTGCTGCGCAGTTGGGAAACACCTTCGACAAATATTACTGCAGACACGGCCCAAGCGATCGTTGTACTGGGTGGCGGCAGATACCTGCAGGCGCCGGAATATGGAGAAAATACGGTTTCAGCCGCAACCCTGTTGCGGTTGCGCTATGCGGCGCATCTGCAAAAGACGACCGGTCTTCCTGTGCTGGTCAGCGGCGGTCGCCCCGACGGTGGTGACGTGGATGAAGCTCAAGCCATGAAAAAAGTCATGGAAAACGAGTTTTCGATCCCGGTGCGGTGGATGGAAAGCGGATCGGTCAACACCCTGCAGAATGCGCAGCTCAGTCAGCGCATGCTCCGGTCCGAAGGCGTCAACACCATACTCCTTGTCACCCATGCCTGGCACATGCCCCGCGCCCAACGGGCATTCGAACATTCCGGATTTAGAGTCATTCCCGCACCCACCGCTTACACCACCAGTGGCGCACTGACCATTCTGGATTTTCTACCGAACGCCAAAGCGCTGAACAGGAGCTCGCTGTTATGCCACGAAGTTCTCGGGATGATCTGGTATCGTTGGCGCTTGTTTTTACAGAATTGATCGCAGGAGTAGCCATGAAAGCGCGCATCAAATGGATTGAAAACGTCAGTTTCGTCGCTGAGTCCGGCAGCGGTCATGCAATGGTAATCGACGGCGCACCTGAAGGCGGTGGCCGCGACCTCGGTCCGCGACCGATGGAGGTCGTTTTGATGGGAACCGGCGGCTGTACTGCCTACGACGTCATGCACATCCTGCGCAAATCACGCGCACCGGTGACCGACTGCATGCTCGAAATCGAAGCTGAGCGGGCGAAGGAAGACCCCAAGGTCTTCACCAAAATTCATTTTCACTTTGTCGTCACCGGCAAGGGTTTGAAACCGGCCCAGGTCGAGCGCGCCGTGCAGTTGTCCGCTGAAAAGTATTGCTCGGCATCGATCATGCTGAGCAAGACCGCGGCCATCACCCACGATTTCGAAATACTCGAAGCCGCCGCGTAACGGCTACAGAATAAAAGCGATACCGGTCATCACCTTTGAGGTGGCCTGCATCGCTGCCTTGACTGGCTCCGGCAATTCACCTCCGCCGTGACGCAACGCGCTGGTGGCATGGCGCGCTTCGTCATCACGCATCCGTTCAACAATGGCACGGCTCTTGTGGTCCCCCTCCGGAAGCCGCTGCAAATGTCCTTCGAGATGTCGGACCACCTGACGCTCGGTTTCTGCCAGAAATCCGAGATTCCAGCGATCACCCAGCAATCCTGCCGCCGCGCCGATGGCGAATGATCCGGCATACCACAACGGATTGAGCAGACTTTTCCGACTGCCCAGTTCTGCAACGCGCTGTTCGGTCCATGCCAGATGTTCGGTTTCTTCGCGTGCCGCTTCTTCCAGCGCAGCGCGTGCCGATGAATCGCGGGCCGTCATGGCCTGCCCCTGATAGAGGGCCTGCGCGCAGATCTCGCCGCTGTGATTGACTCGCATCAGCGCCGCCGCCAGCGCGCGCTGCTGGTCATCAAGTGCCGCCTCCGGCAATTCCGCGCCCGGGATTCTGCGCACGCTGTGCGCAGGCGTAAACAGCGTGCGCAGGCCCTTGTCGAAACCGATGATCAGATCGTCGATACGCACCATGGTCATGCTGCCTTGCCGAACAATCGCTGAAGTTCCACGCCGGGATCCGAAGCGCGCATGAATGCCTCGCCGACCAGAAAACCGTGTACGTCGCGTTGACGCATTTTCTCCACGTCCTGCGGCGCGAGTATCCCGCTTTCGGTAATCACCAGCCGGTCAGCGGGTACTTTTTCCAGCAATCCCAGTGTGGTATCAAGCGTGGTTTCAAAGGTGCGCAGGTTACGATTGTTGATCCCGAGCAGCGGTGTCCTGAGCTGCAGTGCGGAATCCAGTTCCTGACCGTCGTGCACCTCGACTAGCACTGCCATCCCTAGATCGTGGGCGATGCATTCAAGCTCCTGCATGCGTGACGGCGACAACGCCGCAACGATCAGCAGGATGCAGTCGGCACCAGCGCCCCGGGCTTCGTACACCTGGTACGGATCGACCATGAAATCCTTGCGCAGCACCGGCAGGCTGCACGCATCCCTTGCGATCATCAGGTCCTCGAGGCGACCCTGGAAAAACTGGGTGTCGGTCAGCACCGAGAGACAGGCCGCGCCGTGGCGTTCGTAAGTCGCAGCGATGGCTGACGGGTCAAACTGCGCACGCAGCAGGCCCTTACTCGGGCTGGCTTTTTTCACTTCGGCAATAACCGCGGGTTTCCCTGTGGAGATTCTGCTGCGCAAGGCCCCGGTAAAATCCCGCACCGGCGCCGCAGCACGGGCGGCGGCCTGCACATCTGCCATCGAGATACGTGCCTGCGCCGCGCCGATTTCCTGCGCCTTCACTGCAAGTATGCGTTGGAGGATGTCAGCCTCCATGCTTTTGCGTGAATGCAACGAATTGATCAAGCTTTTTGCGCGCCGCCCCTGCAGCGAGAACCTCTAGCGCCTTCTTCACGCCTTCGGTCAGCGTCGCGGTCTGTCCTGCAACATAAAGACTGGCGCCGGCGTTCAGCGCAACGATGTCGCGCGGAGCGCCCGCCTTGTTCTCGAGCGCCCCCAGCAGCATGGTTTTCGACTGTTCGATGCCTTCGACGCGGATTGCGTCGTTGTTCTGCGATTTCAGTCCGACATCTGCAGGCGCCACCATATATTCCCTGACTGCGCCGTCTTTCAATTCACCCACCACCGTCGGACCGCTGATCGACAATTCATCCAGACCTTCGAGTCCGTGTACGATCATGACGCGGCGGCTGCCCAGCTTTTGCAGCACGCGGGCCTGGATACCGACCAGATCGGGATGAAACACACCCATCACCTGCTGCTTCGCCCCGGCAGGATTGGTCAGCGGGCCGAGGATGTTGAACAGGGTCTTGATGCCGAGTTCGCGGCGCACTGGTGCGGCGTGCTTCATCGCGCTGTGGTGGTTGGGCGCAAACATGAAGCCGATACCGATTTCGGCTATCGACTGCGCGACCTGTTCGGGCTTGAGATTGATGTTGGCGCCGAGCGCCTCCAGCACATCGGCGCTACCCGACTTGCTCGATACCGAGCGGCCGCCGTGTTTGGCGATCTTTGCGCCTGCGGCCGCGGCGACGAACATCGCCGCCGTCGACACGTTGAAGGTATGAGCGGAGTCACCACCAGTTCCGCAGGTGTCAATCAAATCCGCGGAATCGGGCGCAGGTACCCTTGTCGCGAACTCGCGCATCACCATAGCTGCCGCCGCAATTTCACCGATGGTTTCCTTCTTGACGCGCAGCGCCGAGACAATAGCTGCGATCAGCGACGGCGATACCTCCCCGCTCATGATCTGCCGCATCAGCGACAGCATCTCTTCGTGGAAGATTTCCCGATGTTCAATGATGCGCGCCAGCGCCTCCTGCGGTTTCATTGCCGGTTGTCCTCGAGAAAGTTTTTCAGCAGTTGATGGCCATGCTCGGTCAGTACCGATTCGGGATGAAACTGCACACCTTCGACCGCCAAAGTCTTGTGGCGCACACCCATGATCTCGCCATCATTGGTCCATGCCGTTATCGCCAGGCAGTCCGGCAAGCTGCCGCGCTCGATCACCAGCGAATGATAACGCGTCGCCAGAAACGGTTGCGGCAGTCCGCGGAACACCCCGGCACCCTCGTGCTGAATCTGTGAAGTCTTGCCGTGCATCAACTGCTTTGCATGCACGATTTTCCCGCCGAAGGCCTGGCCGATACTCTGGTGTCCGAGGCAAACCCCGAGGATGGGAATCTTGCCGGAAAATTTCTCGATCAACGGAACCGACACACCAGCCTCGTTTGGTGTACAGGGTCCGGGAGAAACTACGATGCGTTCCGGCTTCAGCCTCTCGATTTCGTCTAGCGTCATCTCGTCGTTGCGATGCACCGCGACGTCTTCACCCAGTTCGCCCAGGTACTGCACCAGGTTGTAGGTAAAGGAGTCGTAGTTATCGATCATCAAAAGCATAAGTTACTTATTTCTTTGATAAATATAAGCTTTAAATTTGGGCGGCCAATTTATTACCCTCATCCGTGCCCGCTTTTGTTGCTGGAAACATCCTAGATTTTACCTTTAGAGAGATTCGTTGAGCTTTGTAATACACCCCGCCCTAGATACATTTACTTAGCCGAGTTCCTTCCTTAAAACTACGTTGGGGGTAGTATCTTTAGCGAAATTTAGAACTGTGGGTACCGCCTGTCCACATAAAGTTACATTCCAGTCGTACTTAGCGCTTTCTGGCGCATTTTAGAGGAATTTCCTACAGGTCTTTTCTGCTGGTTTAGTATTCAGAAAACGGAAGGCCGTATGCGATACCTAGCTTTGCTTCTGATGCTAGTTGCTATACCCGCGATTGCGCAAGCCGATTACGCGGGGCCTGTAATTAATACTCATCTGCACATCAATGGGAATAGCCCCGTTTCTAACATTTTGTGGCAATTAAAAAGAACAAATACCGAATATGCAATTTTAGTTCCAAAGTATTTTAAGAGTATCTATCGCGGCGATGAACCAGTTATAGACAGCGAATTGGAAGATTTTATTAAAAATAACCCTAATCTTTTTACTCTATTTGGTATGCAGCGTACAGAATTGTGCGATTCAAGATTGCATAATTCAGATGATTACATAGCCAATTTGATACCAAAAATAAAAGCTGCATTAGCAAAAAAATATTATGTGGGCGTAGGGGAATACTTGGCAAAGCATTTTGCATACAATCCCGGTAAATGTGCTGAACGAGACCATCCAATTGATTCAAAACTCCTCAGAGCGATATTAAGTGCTATTCAAGACTTTGATAAACCATTGCTGATACATATGGAGGGGCATCCCGACCTTGTCCGCGACTTGGGAAAGTTACTTACTGAATTCCCAAAAGCCAAAGTGGTTTGGGCCCACAACTGTGGAAGGTCACATCCGGGTGTTATTCGAACGATGCTTTCGAAGCATAAAAACTTATTCTGTGACTTAGCTAATATGGGCGGGGGTGGACCGGGGTATGGAATAGCGTGGCCCAGATTAGAGAGCTACACATTCTTACCTGCAGATAATTACAACAAATTAGTGCCAGAGCAGCGAGATTTAATGAACGATTTTGCTGATAGATTTATGATTGCAACTGACGAAGCGCATAATAATGGACAGCGCAGTAATATTCAGTATCGACGTATGAGCGAAATGCGGGATTTCTTGTATCAGCTTAAACCGGAGGCCAGAGAAATGATTGCATATAAAAACGCTATCAGGATTTTCAGTTTACCAATGCCCGTGACTCCGTAAGAGGATAGTCCTGAGAGATTTGAATGTGAATTAATCTGAATTCTTCTTTAGGAACCTGTATATCAACACCCCGCTCCGGCGGGGTTTTTGTCTCCAGTTGCCAAAGGAAGTCTTTGGGTAGACGATAGGCAGCGGTAGTAGTGACAGTTATTCAGTAAAGTGCGTGAATGAAACTGGCACAAAAATCAGTCTGGCCAGTACCGCGGCCGATTCGTGATTGGGAGTTTGACAGGATTGCCCGCAACTGCTTCCGCCTCTTTGGTAGGCGCGCTACCCGCGTGGTACTGACTCCTAAAAACGATACGCATCCTTGGCGCCTCCATAAACAGGAGTGCCCCGAAGTCTGTTTACCGGTGTCTCAGCGTTGTTTTAGCACCAAAGGCAGCAGGGATAACAGCTCAGCGCCGGCTTGAACTGCCAGTCTTGCGGCCGTATTTGTCGCGATAGGTGGTGTTGCCACGGCGGTCGGTGGTGGCCGAGCCGGTTTTACGGCCGTACTGATCGCGATAGGTGGTGTTACCCCGCTTGTCGCTGGTGGCGGACCCGGTTTTACGGCCGTATTTGTCGCGATAAACGCGTTCGGCAGCGAAGCTACCTGAGACATAAGTTGCCAGGACAAAGCCGGTGACCAATACAGCAAAGGTGATGCGCAGGTTTTTCATGATTTTTCCACGATTGTTTACACTTATGTAAATATCAACTATGTCGCAATTGAGCGACAATTAGTTCGTATTATGAAAGATCGCGAGGAGGCGAGCGCGGAGCATGTCCATTGTCGTGGGTATTGCTGACTACCTCTTGCCAAGAAAGCAACCGGTTAACGGGTGTTGACCTGCGTTGAATCCTGATCCAGTTTCTTCACGCAGGTCAATTTAATCGCGACAATACTCAATCACTTCTTGGCCTGACAAGTCGAATGAGAAACCTGCGACTAGGCAATTTCTTTCATCGATCAATTGAAAGCCATGCTTGTTATTTAACAAATCGTGGCTACGTGATTACTGAGCAATAAATCCAACTTTTCGTGCGGCACGCCGAACTAGCATAGTGCTCGAAGCTCGCTCTCGAGCTTTAGCTGAATTACGTGAGACGTTCCAAATAGCTCTGAAAAACCCCGACATGCACGAGTGCAGGCTCGGCTGACCCGGGCCACAACTCCTCGGAACGGAATCGCACGTCGAAGGTGGGCTCATCCACTGCCTCGACGGAATGCGCGTGCGCGTCCGGAAACGGATAGGTCGGCGATTCACTCACCACGACGCCGGTCTTGCCGCGGATGTAACCAGGCATGCGCACATGACCGGCAACGTAGTTGGATCGCACACGGACACGATCTCCGGCCTTGAACCATTCGCGGTCTTTGACGTTGGTGCGTCCCGGCGCGCTCGGCGTGGAGAGCGGAAAAACTCCGCTGGCCC
>JAYOED010000089.1:0-8478 GCA_038106575.1 Burkholderiales bacterium | reverse complement strand
GTGTTGCTGGCTGTGGTCAGCAGCTTGCCCATGCCGCCGGATGACGTGATGTCCGCAGATGTGTAGACCTGCGTCCCATTTTCATAAGTGAACCACATCAACTGGCTGATGTCGAAGGTGAACATCCCGCGGAACAGGCTTGTCGGCAGGCTGACCTTCTGGACGCCCCAGGCGTCATAGGTCAGGTCACCCTCGCCAAGAGAACCGCCTACAGCATAAACCTTTTCCGTCATGCGTATTTCTTCGTCAGGTGCAGGACAACCGAATACCCATCGCCAGACAGCGGCGACTCAGTCGTGGTGAATGTGATGTCGCCGGTCTTACCGGCCCCGGCGTTGTTGATTAGCCCGCCGAAATGGCGAAAATCACGAAGTCCTGTCTCGTCCTGGGGGATTGTGCAAGCCAAGACCGGCGTTGTCGCATCCCACTTGACTTGAATGCCGAGGCCGTGCGTGGCGTACTCCATTTTGGCAATGCGGACTTCATCAGGGGAACCGACAAGAGCGGAAACGTCAACTTTTGTCACGCCGCTCTCGCCGGTCCCGTCCGATATGTTCGTGAACTTGATGACGCTGTTACGCAGTCCATCCACGAGGATTTGTGTCGCAACAGCATCAGCCATTGTCGTTACCGCGTCTGAGCCGCCAGAACGTAGTCGATGCTCATCGACTTGGTGCCGGTGGCATCGCCCGACAGTTCCATAAAGGACACCGTCATTTCGGTCGTGGTGATGTTCGCGGTATGCTGGGCGACCAGATTGCGGTTGATGTAGAACTTCACCTTTCCGGTGCCTTCAACACGGATCGACAGGGTGATGTCGGTCGCATCTGCAAGGTCAATGCCGCTGTCAGTCGAGGTTTCCGTGCCGCCGCTTTCCGTCTTGCAGAGGATCGAGGCATCGCCATCGTTCACCTGAAAACAGATGCGATCAGCCGCCGTCAGGGCCGCTTCCGGGTTGGTCGCGAAGTTGACTGTCCATCCAGCCACAACGTCCGTCTGATCCGCATCAGCGACTTGCAGCTTGGTCTCAAACCACATGGTGCGACCAGCAGCGGCAGCGAAGATTTCATTCCCCTGAATGGACGCGCCGTCATTGTCGGTCGTGGCGGCGGATGTCAGCGCAAGCCGACCGCTGGCAGTATCAGCGGCAATCGCAACCGAAGCGCCAGTATCTTTCACCACGGTCCAGTCGTTCGTGCTGTCAACCGCAGCGCCGATGAAGTCGTCGAAAATCTCGACGTGATCGACCGAACGGCCTTGCGGCAGGTCTTCGAAGAACTTGCGGGCTGTGCCGCGACCCCCGTAAAGGATCGCATTGTCAAAACGAGTATTCGCCATTTCACATCTCCTGTCTTGGCGTTGTCGGCATGATTGCCGTCAGAAGTGGATCAAATGTCCTAACAAATTGGCCCGCCCCCAATTAAGGGAACGGGCCTTTTTTGAGCAAGGAGAAAAAACCATGACGGTCTATTCTCAATTTAGCCAAAATCAGCCAAACGTCAAGCGCCGGGCGAACCGTACACGCCGCGCCAATCGCCCCATCCGGCAACGTATCTTTCTGTTGCCTTCATGCGGGCATTCTCGGTGTCGAAGTCGTTGTCCTGCGTCAAGGCAAGAGCGCGACGCTGCATTGACACCAGACCTTCCGGCGCGTCGGTCAGCGTGAACCATGCGTCGGAGTCCGTCAGGTAGTCCCAAGACACCACGCCGCCCGGAACAAGACCCATCGCACGAACGGCGTTGATGTCGTTGTTCGCGGTCCCCGACTGGTTGACGGACGAGAGGACGCGGGTCGCCTCGAACATCAGGTCAGCCGGAATGACCAACTTTTCGGCCATCAACTGAATCCGAAGGCCACGGCTGTCCGTCGCGTTGCGGATGAGGATAAGCATATCCTCAAGGGCCGCTTCCGAGAAGTCAGTCGCAACGGTCGGCTCGTTCTGTTGAGTGCCGTTGATGGTCACGTGTGCCGTCGAGCAGAGTTCCAGACCGTCACCGCCCAGATAGGACGAGTTGAAGGCGCGGTTAAGCACGTTGGCGTGGACGTTCTCTTTCGTCTGGCGCATCGAGCGTGCGAGTTTCGCGGCCTTCTTCATGGCAACGGACTCGTACTTGTTGTCCTCGACGTTCTCGCGGGTGATGATCGCCCCCAGACCGTAGGTCGTGTTGGTCAGCCGGGTCGTGTAACCCTGCTTGTCGGTGTCGTAGCTGATAGCCGAACCTTCAGCCTTGGCCGAAGCCAGACCGAAGCCGGTGTCTTCCACCAGTTCCTCGTAAGCCTTGTCCGAAGACATGCTGTTGAAGACCTGAGACCAGACCGCCGGTTTCTCGGCGTAGGTCTTGCCGAAGAATGCCTTGACGCCGGGCCAAAGGCTCTTCGGATGCGAGCCGGTTGTAATAGGCATAGCTCATTCCTCCTTAAAGCCCGATAGCGCCGTGCGCTTCGGTGTGGTTGTTGATCTTCACCAGCGCGTTGACGTTGGCCGAGGCCAGATCAACGTCTTCCCGGTTCGGGAAGCCAACGATGGTGAGTTGGTTCGAAGCGTCAGCCGCCGGAACATCGGACGTGGTGTCCAGTTCCATGCCCGACAGACCCGTGGAGGTCGAGCCGGAATGCGTGGCGATCAGAACCGCGTTCAGGCCCACGCTGGTCGCGGCAAGGGTGCCGTCAGCCTGGATTTCGAACAACAGGTCGGGATCGTCCGCGACAGCGATAACGCGGGCCGTCGAGGCCGCGCCATACAGCACGCTGTCCGCATCGTCCGCGATCGAGACAACAACACCAGTGATGGCGTTGCCGTCACCGACAGTGGCGACGTTCACTTCCGGCAGGGTGCCGGGGCCAAACTTGCCAGCGCCAGGAGCGGAGACTTCGGTGGTGTTGGCGGTTCCGGTCTTCACAACCGGGTCGCCAATGAAAATGGCCGTCGCGTAAGTGGCGGGCGCGAAGTAGTAGCGCACAGCCCCATTGTAAGCTGCACCATTGCGGTGCATCACAGGACGAAGGCCAAAAGGAGCGTCGGTGTTAGCCATAGCTCATTTCCTTCTTTTGGTTTCAGGTGAGGTTGATCCCCCCATGGGGGATGTAATCGGCCTGTTCACCGCCAGCGCGATCAAGCCCGCGCGTCAGGTTGGCCAGTTGCTCGTCCAAATCGTCCTGTTTTCTCTTCTGGTCTTCATCGAACCACTTGCGCGGCTTGCACGCCAAGTAGGTCCGCTGTTGTTGCCCGTTCGGCAAAACGCCGGTAACGGTAGAGACAGCATCACCAAGGTCACTGTCCTTGTCGGCGATGATGTCGCCGTTCTTTCGCACGATGTGCCAGTCACGGTTTTCCGTCATCTGGAATAGGCGCGAAACGCCATCGTCATTAATCCAACGATAGCGGAAATTCTGTAGGTCGAGGATTTTCGGGTCAACGCCAAGCCTGCGGCCCAGAACATCCAGATCATCGCGGCGCTTGCGCTCCATGCTAAGAAGCTCGTCGCGGCTCGTGCGAGCGCGGCCTTCCGATTTCGGCGGGCGTCCACGGCGGGTCTGTTCGGTCATGTCAGGCTGCATTGTAATCCTCTGTATATTGCTTGCGAGCGGCTTCATCGTCGGCGAACACGCCCTTTTCGACAAACCGTCTGAATTGGTCACGGGCTTCCTTTGGCAACTTGCTGAATGCCGACTGCCCGCCGCCAGCGCCCAGCGCCGTATCAAAGCGAGACACAGGCTCCGGCTTGGTCTGTTCCTTCGGGAACCTGATTGCCATTTGCCGGTCAACATAGGCCAACTGGCCTTCTATGGACGCAATCCCGCGTTCCGTGGCCTCGCCCATCAACTGGACCGCTGCATCCGACCTTTCCTTGTCGCCAGACGGGCCAAACCAGTCTGAATTGTTCGCCACCCAAATATCAACCGACCTGCGGTCGTGGTCGGACATTTGCGGGGCCTGCGACTGAGGCTTGTCCTCGGCTTCGGCCCGCATGGCCATTTCCCGCCTGTCCAGCGCCGTGTATGCGTCTGCATCGCCGTCCTGGACTGCCTGCGCCTTTGCCGCACGAATGGCTTCCAGATTTGCCTTGTACTGCGCGCGCTCTCGTTCGACCTGCCGCATGACAGCGGCTTCGGATCGGCGGGCCTGTTCGCGAAGGGCCTCAAGTTCCTTCTGCTGGCTTTCCACCAGTTTTTTGACGGGGCCAAGGTTTTCAGCCCATTCGACAAACCGGGCGGGGTCGTCAATGTAACCTCGCGGCTTGTCGCCCTTCCATTCGTCGGGGGATTTCCACCCAAGGGACGCGGCGCGTTCCTCGATGGTCGGTTCCGTCACCTCGGGCGCATCAGCCTCGACGCGTTCTGTTACCTGCTCTTCTTCACTCATCGGTGTCCTCGATTGCCATGATGCTCTTGTCATTCATAATCCAGTAGGTTTTCCCGTCCTTGCCCGTCAGGGCGTCGGCGGTGAACTTGCTGAACATGACCCTTGCGCCCGGTTTGGGCTTTTCCACCCCTTCCGGCCACTCTGCCCACGAAAAGGCCATCGGCCCGACATCAACAAGGATGCCTTCCTGCCGCTTGAACTGGTCCTTTTCGATGGTTTCGTCGGCGAGTATCAGTCCGCCTTTTGTCGTCTTTTCGATGTCCCTCGGCTCTACAAGAACCTTGAACTCAAACGCCTTCCAGCCGGAAGTATTCATACCACTCATTCCAATCCTCTGCTGTTGCCTCTTTGATGTCTTCGATCAGTTGCAGGGCCGCCTCGATGCGCCCAATGTCCTCAAGGCTCGCGAATGCCCTGCGCGCCCATGCTTCCTGCATCGTCGCTCTCTTTTCCGCCTCCGCCGCCTTCGACAGGACGGACAGAACGAACCCCGTTACCGGATGCGCCCGCCATTCCGACAGGGCCTCCTGAGATAGCTTCTCTTCGGGCAATTAGTCCCTCCTTCATCCCCTTGAATTGCTCGACCTGCGCCCGCAGCGGGGCAAGATCGGCCGCGGTCGCGTCTTTCTGCGCTGCCGCAATCTTCTGCATCGTCTCGGCGACAATCTTGTCGATTTCCGCCTCTTTCATCTTGATTTCGAGGACCATCAATTCCTCTTGCGCGGCCTGCATTGCCGCCGCCTTCGGGTTCGGCTTCGGCATTAGGGCTTCGATGCCATCAAACGACCCGGCTTCCAGAACGCGCCGAATAGCCTCGGCCTGATCGACCATGCCGCCCTTCGCCAATTCCATGAGGAACTGCGCCTGCCCCATGCGCTGCATCGACGTGACAGCCTTCGGGTCGGAAACCGGCTGAATGTCCATGTCGTCAAGCGAAAAGTCCGCCTTCGGGTCGGCTGGTTGTTCGGCGTCCAGAAAGCGGTTGTACTTTTCAGGCGACAGATACCGGCCATTCAGCTTGGCCAGCATGGCGAATTCGTTCTGAAGCCCACGGAAAATGCGCTTGTAAGACGCTGTGAATACCATCATGCCTTGCTCGATCAGGGCATAGATCGTGCCGACCGGCATGTTCTGCCTGCCCGCGTCCCCTGTCATAACATCACTGATCGAGGCCATTTCGCGGCCCGCGTCGATCATCATGCCGAGAACCTGGAACAGCGTCGGGTCGGGCGACGGGAACGTAAGCGGGACCATCCCCTTGCGGATGTCGTCACCATTGAAATTGACGTGCCGGTATTCACCGGGGCGAAGCCTCTGCGCGCCACCTTTGACCCGGAAGTTCTGCGCCCCAATGAATCCGGCGCCGAGGCTGGACAGGTGCGCGCTGTCCATAATCAGGTTCAGCGTCGAGTTGATGGTTTCCGAAATGTCCTTCAGCAGGATGCCGATGCCCATCCCCAGAAGTCCGCCGTCGATTGAGGGCCAGAACTGGTAATGCACAAGGTATCCATCCGGGTCAGCCGCGATAATCTTTCCGCCGTCCTCAAGGTCAATCTGCGTGGTTGACATGTCATAGGCCGCAACGACACGGACAACCTTTTTCGTTTCCTTGTGGACCGTGACGATATACGGCTCCGGGTAATCGTCCCCGTCCAGATCGTACCGGGTGCATTGCTCGATGAATTCCACCGGGGCCTGATCGTCCTCGCCAGACTGCGGGTAGTCGCATTCGATGAACCGGCCCGAACGAGTGTTGCTTTCAACCTGGTGCGGATAAAGGGAAATCTGGTCTGATATGCGCGGCGCGGCCTCAATGGCATCCGCGTTGTTGTTGATGACGATGTGCTTGCCGGGGAAGCGCAATTGTGTTTGCGGCCTGCCTTCAGTCGGGTTCCACCATACCTTGCGGAACACATCGCCGACGATGGGCAATTGCAGCAGCAGTTGGTCCGTCTGCCGCTCCCATTCCTTCATGTCAACCTTGCACTGGAATGACTGGTATTGCGCGACACGCTGGCCGCGATTTTCCTTCCGGTTGTCCTTGTCGCTCCCGGCGACAGCGACTTTCACGATGTCGGTGCTTGGCACGATGGCCGGGTAGGCGCGGGCGTTGTATTGAAGAGCCGCCGAAGTGATTAGCGGGTACTTGATGTTGGCCGCGCCCTCCCACGGATAGGTGCGCGTTTCCTTTTCCGTCATGTCGGCGAGTTTGAGCGCCTCGTCCATGCGATTGTGCCAGTCCTCCATTGACGACTGGTCGATCTCGAACATCGACAGGACGTGATTGCCCAGTTCGCCGAGAACAGCATCATCCAGATCGCCCGCAAGGTTCTGTGCCATGACGATCGCCTGAAGCCGCGCCAGCGCCTGCTTGGCCTCCGGCGGCATTTCAATACCCTGTTGTGGCGTTTCTGAAATTGAAGCGTTCTGCATTATCATCCCATTCGTCGCCATCGGTCCAGCCATCCAGCCCCATTTCATAGGCCAAGCACATCAGCCCGAAAGCGTCGGCTGCGTGCGAAGACCAGTCATGTTCGGGGCCTAAGTCTATCCCGCGCGTTTCGTCTATTTTCTTGTGATACCAGCCGAGCGCGTCACGCCCACCCTCTGTTTTTCCGGCGTCGAAGTAGATATTCGGGAACACCCGCCATGCCGCTTCGATCCGCGCCCTTGCAGCGCCCTTGCCTTGGTTCTTGACCGTGTACACGTCAAACCCGGCGTCCCTGAGCGCGCCCTCGTAGGTCGTGCTGTAAACCTTGTCGCCTTGCCGCGCGTCGTGGGGCAGGATGCACATCGCCCGCCCGTATCCCTTTTCCCGCAGCCAATTGACGTGGGAGGCGAGCGGTTGCCCCTGCGCCTCGTAATAATCGACCGCCCGCAATTCCCTGCCGACTGTCTGGGCGATCCAGATCGCCGTGGCGTCCGACTTCAGGCCGGTGCCACCCAAGTCCCAATAGGCACGGACCTCCATCAGCGGATCTACGGCAACCCGGCATATCCTGTTTTCGGTCTGTGCCTTCAGGAGCGGCCCCGCGAAATAGGCACCCTCCGATACCGTTTCGTAATCACCATCCCAGACGTGGGCGTACTTGCCGGGTTCATTTTCGAGACAGTCGATCCGCTCCTGTTCCAGCACGGACGGAAACCACGGGTTGTCCCGCCAGTTCGATTGCACGATAACGGACCCGCTAGGCGTTACCGCCCCACGCAAAAGCATGTCCACGGCGTCCGTTTTCCGGCGCGGGTTCCATGACCACCACAATTCCGATGTCATACCGAGATTGACGTTCTCCCAGCGGATCGTCGGGCGAACCAGCGTAACGGACCTATGCGAGATTGACTGAGCTTCTTCGGCCCAGAACCGATGAAACCCCTCAAACGACTTGATACTGTCTGCCGTGTGGTCCTGAAGGCCGTTGAATACCAGCAACCCGTCACCGGGCGTCTGGATCACGTCATTGAAAACCTTGAACCCCTGCGCTTCACCAAGGCCGAAGTCTTGCAGCTTCTTTTCGATCAGGAACTTCGCTGATTCCTTGAGCGACTTCTGAACCTCACGAGCGCAGATGCCACGCAGCCCTTCACCAGCATCGCCAGGGAACCGAACGGCGTCTTCGATCATCAGCCCCGCGAAGAATTGCGACTTGCCGCTTCCCCTTCCGCCATGAGCGCCCTTGTAACGGGCTGGCTCTAATAACGGCGCAAAGACCTCAGCGGTTGGAATTGTCAGCTTTGACAATGGTGCGCTCAACAGCCGTTACGTTGACCGTGCCGGAATATTCGTGGTCGTGCTTGTCCCGCCAATCTTCCCTAAAGCGGTTCTTCATGTTGAAAATGAAAACAGTCGGGTTGATTTCGCTCATTCCAGCCGCGCCCTTGCGGCCCAAACCCTCCCACCAGCCTTGAGCCATATCGAGGCCAATCTTTACGGCGTCAGAAAACTCCGGCTTGTCTTTGCGCCATTGGTTGAATGTTTCTCGCGTGATGCCGATCTCGGCGGCCATCTCTGCGACAGTCTTTCCCTCTCGCCCTGCCTCAATGATGGCATCGCACATGGACGGGACGAACTTTGTCGGCCTACCCATTACTGCCATAATTAATAACCCGGAGACGT
>JAYOED010000088.1:0-8922 GCA_038106575.1 Burkholderiales bacterium | reverse complement strand
GTGACGACACCCGTGCATACGTGGTGATGCCAGCCTTCGAGACTTTCGAGCGGTATGCGCGCCGAGTCGAAGAGGAAATGTCTCCCTCGTCGCGGGAAAAATCAACACAGCCAAAAACTAAGAAATGCCCAAGCTGCCATACAGAGTGTGCGCTCGGTGCCTCGGTTTGTGACTGCTGCGGCTTTGAATTCCCGAAAGCCCCCCAGCGGTTCAAACCCTGCACTCACTGCGGGGCCCTCAACCCTGTTACCGCTGCGAACTGTCAGTCATGCGGTAAGGCGTTCGCATCGGGATTCGTGCTTACTTTGGATGAAGCACTGCGCACTGGCGCGATTGTTCGCGGACTGGATATCGATGAGCAAGAGGTTCAGGACTCCGAGGCAATGGCGACCGCGGTCCGGCAGATGGTTTTAAAAAGCGGCGACGCCAGACTTGTCCGAGTCTTGAGCACGTTACCAGAAGAAAGCTGGGCCCGCTTACGCGACATCCTGGCCGCCGGCCATGGAAGCACAAGTCAGACCGCACATTAAAAGGAAAGTCATGTATCGACAAATGATGGCAAACATCACCGCTGGAATTCAAAGCGCCCCCTTCGGCGATTCTGATATTCCCGGAGAAATTCTCAGCGAAGTATCAGACCTGGTTGAGCGAATCGAGCGCTGGTTAACCGACGTGCCGTACGACCGCCTGGTCGACCGAATCATTCGGCGCGACGGGACTTTCGGTCACCATGCCGAAGGCGGGGAGGTAATCAACGTGATCCCAGGCAACCAAAAAGTGGCCTGTACCCGGATTACGCTCGCCATGTCGACCGGGATCTCACCAGCTAGCTCACTGGGCTTTTCTAGCGTAATGCGATCCATCCGGGAGTATCTGATTGACTGCGAGCGAATGGCGAAAGCCGTGGTGCTTCTAACTGACACCTGGAGCCCTAGGCATATCGAGGAGCACATCGGAGACATCCGTGCCCACGCGCGCCACGGTAGGTACGTCGTGCCGCATCTCGTCACTGGTGGCCGAATACTTCGAGTCGACTGGCCGAGGATATAGCGACCTCGATGGAAAAGCAGAAAACTCGATGGCGCTTTTGTCGTTAATCATCGCTGCGCAGCTCAATTTATTCGGCCCTGTTGCGCGTGATTGGAGGTACATCAGCCCCTGCGGGACATCACGAGAGGGCTATTTTGTGGATCACTTTGAGCGCACGGCTGCCTTGCCCAAGAAATCTGGCAAATGCAAACGGGAAGAACAGATACGTAAGTTGGTAAACGCAACTGTGGAATCATTAGAAAGCACGTGGGTGAAGCGATGGGACTAAAAGTACACGATCAGATCGACGACTCAATTGATGACGAAGTCGGCCTTTGCTTGCGTAAGCTTCACGCGAATTCGACGTGGACCGCAGAAAAAACCCAGCTGTTTGAACAGCTCATGGCACTGACGAAACGCGAAAGATACATGCGATTCACAGGGGATTACCGTGATTACCACCTTGAAAGAAAAGGGCAAAGCTGCCTCTACGAAGTGCCTCTCGACCAACGGGGAGCGCTAAAAAAGTTTCGGGGAAAGCGGATCAGATTGATATGCGAGGGAGCTTGGGATCAGTATGCGGGTCGATTTTTCCTCGCGAAGGCAGTCCGGCTAAATCTACATCCACGTTGATGGCAGGCCGGTCGACTTGCAGGCGCAATAGGATCCGAATTTTTCAAATTTTGCCGGACTCGAAAAACCAAACACTGAGATTAAGAAAATGAATGAGATTCACTGCCCACATTGCTCGAAGGCTTTCAAGATCGATGAAGCCGGTTACGCCGACATTCTTAAGCAGGTGCGCGACAGCGAGTTCGAGCAGCAATTGCACGACCGGCTCGAGCAGGCGGAGAGAGAAAAGCAACTGGCGCTTGAGCTCGCCGAGGCGCGCCTTCTGAATGAGCTGCAGCGGGCCGCGGCTGAAAAGGACATGCGAATCCAAAACCTGGAGTTGCAAGTTGATGCTGCCAACGTCTCAAAGCGCCTCGCACTTACAGAGGCCGTTAGCGCTGTCGAAAAAGAACGCGATCGCCTTCAAGGTGATTTCGATCGACTGGTGCTTGCAAAGCAGCTATCCGAAAAGTCGCTGCAGGAGCGATATGAGATCCAGATCAAGGACCGTGACGACATGATCGACCGCTTGCGGGATCTGAAAGCTCGTTTGTCCACCAAGATGATCGGCGAGACCCTTGAGCAGCATTGCGAAACGGAGTTCAACCGAATTCGCGCTACTGCGTTCCCTAAGGCGTATTTCGAGAAGGACAACGACGCTAGCAACGGAAGCAAGGGCGACTACGTCTTTCGTGATTCGGATGAGTCTGGGACTGAAATCGTCTCGATTATGTTCGAGATGAAAAATGAGGCAGATCGGACCGTCACAAAAGCCAAGAATGAAGACTTCTTGAAGGAACTCGACAAGGATCGCACTGAAAAGGGGTGCGAGTACGCTGTGCTTGTGTCAATGCTCGAGCCTGAAAGTGAGCTGTACAACAGCGGCATCGTAGACGTGTCGCATCGATTTGCAAAGATGTACGTGGTGCGCCCGCAATTTTTTATTCCGATCATCACGCTGCTTCGTAACGCAGGGCTCAATTCCGTCAAGTACAAGTCGGAACTGGCCATCGTCAAAGCACAAAACATCGACGTCACGAACTTCGAAACGGAGCTCGAGGCCTTCAAGACCGCCTTCGGGAAAAACTATGAGCTCGCGTCTCGGCGCTTCCATACCGCGATTGAGGAAATCGACAAGTCGATCGATCATCTTCAAAAGACCAAGGAGGCCCTGCTCGGCACTGACCGCAACCTGCGGTTAGCCAACGACAAGGCGCAAGACGTCACGATCAAAAAGCTGACAAAGGGTAATCCGACCATGGCTGCCAAGTTCGCTGAACTGAAGGCTAGCGCTTCGCCGCAGAGCGAGGGGACTGATGCATAACCGACTTCGCAGACGCATACTGGGAATTTGTGGCTCAGCAATCAGAACCAGGGCAGCAAGCCCACGGCGCGACGTTCGATCATACGGGGGGCTCAATGGCTGTTAAATTGGAGCAGCAGATACCTGATAACCTGACCGACGAGGTCGGTTTATGCCTCCAGCAAATGCGATCAGTATCAACCTGGACGGCTCAGAAATTTGAGCTCTTTGCCAAGTTCAAACAGCTTGCGAGAAGGAATCGATACGTTCTCTTTACGGCCGACGTCAGGGACTACCTGCTTTACGGGAGTGGTAACAGCTGCCTTGTTGATGTGCCACTGAACCAAAAAGGCGCGCTCAAGAGATTTGCAGGCAAGCGAATTCGCTTGGTTTGTGGCGGCAAGTCGAATCGGTACAGTGGCCGCTTCTATTATGCGAAGGCAGTCACCCCAGCGCAGTGAAGTGCTGTCGGACGGTCGATTGCGGATGAAGGCGGCCTCTGTAGGCGACTCACGAGACATTCCGTACCCGACCCTTCGGGGCGCTCCTGTTCGCGCTAGGCAAGCCGACATCAGTTCACACGGCCAATTCAATAAAGCACGTACTTATTGACAACCACCGACATTTCCATATTATGTCGGGATGGTCTCAACGCGTTCAAACCAAGCACAGGAACTTCTTCAGGAAAAGGGGATGGTTCGCGCGCATGAGCTCGCCCGGATCGGCGTCGCAGGTGACACGCTCCAGCAACTTCTGCGCAGTGGCGCCCTCGTCAGGATCAGTCGGGGCCTCTATGCCGCCCCAGACAGAGCGCTGAACGAGCATGATCAGCTGGCACAGCTGGCGATCAAACACCCCCACATGGTGTTTTGTCTGCTGACTGCGCTCCAGATCCATGGGCTGACCACGCAGGCTCCGCACGAAGTCTGGGTGGCGATCACACCCAACGCCAGGGCACCTCAGGGGAGCTATCCCCCGCTTCGCATCGTTCGGCTTTCTGATCCGGGCCTGCAGGTCGAGACCATATCGCTCGACGGTGTCGTGCGTATTCCTGTGACCTCGGTCGCCAAGACCGTAGCCGACTGCTTCAAGTTCCGCAACAAGATCGGACTGGACATCGCGCTCGAGGCACTCAGGGATGCCTGGCGCCAGAAAAAGGTCACCATGGATGAGCTGTGGGAGTCGGCCCAGCTTTGCCGGGTGGCCAACGTCATGCGCCCCTACCTGGAGAGCCTGGCATGACGAAGCGCAATCCAGGCGCTTCCGTGCGTGCGCGACTGCTCAACAAGGCGCGGGCCGATGGTGTGGACTTTCAGTTACTGCTCACCCGCTACGGTTTGGAGCGATTGCTGTATCGGCTGAGCGTCTCGCCTGAGCGGGACAATTTTCTGCTGAAGGGTGCACTGCTGTTTGACCTGTGGTACGACGTGCCGTTACGCCCAACCCGGGATATCGATCTGCTGGGATTTGGACTGGCGGAAATTCCTCTCCTTGTCGCCGCCTTTGAAGGGATCTGCGCGATTGAGGTCGACGACGGCATGGCATTTGATGCGGCGTCAATACGTGCGGACGAAATCCGAAAAGAGGCCAACTACGCGGGGATCAGATTGACCTTGATCGGCACGATTGATGGGGCGCGTTGCCCCGTGCAGATCGATGTCGGTTACGGAGATGCTGTCACCCCTGCGCCGGAGTCTGCGCGTTACCCGGTGATGTTCGATGACATGCCAGCACCGACCTTACGGGTCTATCCACGGTACACGGTGGTGGCCGAGAAGCTGGAGGCCATCATCTCCCTGGGCATGGCCAACAGTCGGATGAAGGATTACTTCGACTTGTGGGTCATTCTGCGAGATACCGAATTAGACCAGGACATTCTTGTGCAGGCGGTCGAGGCCACGCTGAATCGCCGCGGTACAAGAAAGCCTTCAGGTTTACCGATTGGCCTGAGTGAGCAGTTTTCGAGTGATCGCCAGAAGCTCATGCAATGGGCAGCCTTCATCAATCGCAATCAACTGAAGGCCGCGTCTCTGGAAAAGACTGTGCAAGATCTGCACACAGCCTTGATGTTTCTTTTTCAAGAGACACCTGGCGGGTGAGGCGCCATGCGATCGCTCGGTGATTCAATGGACGGCGCGTCAGAAGTTGCAAGGCTCCGAGCGGAAAACGACCGCCTGATCGCCCTGCTCGAATCGCATGGGATCGAGTGGCGCCCGCCGCAACCGGCTGTCGTCGTGGCTCGAGAGCCGGAACCCTCCCGGCTTTCCACCACCGAGAAAGTGGCGCTGTTCCGGCGACTGTTCCGCGGTCGCACCGATGTCTTCCCGATCCGCTGGGAGGCCAAGACCTCAGGCAAGTCAGGTTACTCGCCGGCCTGCGCAAATGAATGGCGAGCCGGTGTATGCGAGAAGCCTCGCATCAAGTGTGGGGACTGCGGCAATCGTCTGCTGATCCCGCTGTCCGATGCCGTGATCTACGACCATCTGGCCGGTGAGCACACGGTAGGCGTCTATCCGCTGCTGGAGGACGACAGCTGCTATTTCCTCGCGGTCGACTTCGACGATGCGGAATGGCGAGACGATGCGCTGGCATTCCTGAAGTCCTCCGATGAACTGGGCGTACCGGTGGCACTGGAGATTTCCCGCTCCGGGAATGGAGCGCACGCGTGGGTGTTCTTTGCTGGACGCGTTTCAGCCCGTGATGCCCGGCGTCTCGGCACCGCCATCATCAGTCTTACCTGCTCGCGGACTCGGCAACTGAAGCTGGGATCCTATGACCGGCTGTTTCCGAATCAGGACACCATGCCCAAAGGCGGGTTCGGAAACCTGATTGCCCTGCCGCTGCAGAAGGGTCCGAGGGAACAGGGTTTCAGTGTTTTCGTCGATGCTGATTTGCGGCCGTATTCGGACCAATGGGCGTTCCTTGCGTCCATCCAGCCAATGGCTGCGCATGACATCGAGCCGACCATCCTCCGGGCCACCGGTGGCGTCCATCCGCTGGACGTCACCTTCATCGACGACGAGGACCTGGCCACCCCCTGGAAGCGCGAGAACTCATGGGCCAAGAAGCTGGCCGGTCCAATGCCGAAGTCACTGACCGTCACGCTGGCCAATCTTGTCTATTTTGAGAAGGCTCAGCTGCCACAGGCCCTGGCCAACCGCCTGATCCGGCTGGCGGCATTCCAGAACCCCGAGTTCTACAAGGCCCAGGCGATGCGGATGTCGGTGTGGGACAAGCCGCGCGTTATCGGATGCGCCGAGAGCTACCCCCAGCACATCGCCCTGCCGCGAGGGTGCCTTGATGCCGCAATGTCCTTGCTGCGAGAGAACGGCATCGCCTGTGACCTGCGAGACGAACGTTTCGGCGGGCAGCCACTGGACGTGTCTTTTGTCGGCAGTCTGCGCCTCGATCAGGACGCCGCAGTTGCGGGACTGCTCCCCCACGATGCTGGCGTGCTATGCGCGCCAACTGCCTTCGGCAAGACCGTCACCGCCGCCGCGATGATTGCCCGGCGGGGCGTCAACACCCTGGTGCTGGTGCATCGCACGGAGTTGCTCAAGCAATGGCAGGAGCGCCTGCAAGCCTTTCTGGGGGTCGCCAAGGGCGTGGTCGGCACCATCGGCGGCGGCAAGGCCAAACCCACTGGCAAGATCGATATCGCCGTGATGCAGTCCCTGTCCCGCCAGGGCGAGGTGAATCCGCTGGTCGAGGACTACGGGCAGGTGATCGTCGACGAGTGCCACCATGTCGGCGCAGTCTCCTTCGACGCGATCCTCACGCGGACTAATGCGAAATACGTGCTGGGTCTCACAGCCACACCGATCCGCCGCGACGGACAGCAGCCGATCATCTTCATGCAGTGCGGCTCGATCCGCCACACGGCGGCGAAACCGTCCGGGGCGCCGCACGATCTGGAGGTGGTGCCGCGCTCCCGCCATGTCCGGATCGACGTGCCGCAGGAGGCTGGCATCCAGGACGTTTTCCGACATCTCGCCAACGATCCTGCCCGAACAGCAGCCGTCGCCGCCGAGGTACGCGATGCCGTCGCACAGGGTCGCAAGGTCCTGGTCCTGACGGAACGGACGGAGCACCTCGAGGCTATCAAGGTGGAGCTCGATAACCTGCAACCAGCACCGCTCGTCCTGCATGGGCGAATGTCACGGAAGCAGCGATCAGCCTTGGTGGCAGACCTGGATGCACTACCACCCGACGCCCCACGTGTCCTTTTGTCCACCGGCAAGCTGGTTGGCGAGGGATTCGATCACCCGCCGCTCGACACCCTGGTCCTCGCGATGCCTGTGTCCTGGAAGGGCACGTTGCAGCAGTACGCCGGACGCCTGCACCGTGAGCACGCCAGCAAGACCGACGTGCGGATCATCGATTTCGTGGACACCGGGCATCCGGCGCTGCTCCGGATTTGGGACAAGCGCCAGCGCGGCTACCGGGCGATGGGGTACAGGATCGGGGCTGGTGGATCTCCGGAATGACGACGAATTCTCCCGTGGCCGTCGGGAGTTTCGCGTTGACCCGCAGCAGCCCGCGCCTGTGCTCATTGGCTCGGGAAGCCAGTCGGCACATGGTCAACCGTCCGCCACCATTTGATGGTTCACAAACGTTCATTGCAGTTCAACTAACCAGCCTGAGCGCTGGTTTTTTATATCCTACTGGGGGCAACTTCGTCCGTTGCTATGCAGCTAGTGGCAGAGCGCCTGCTGCCAGCATGGAAGCCTCAAGAAATTCCTCAGCCATTTCAATTGACCGATGCCCCCTACCCGCTCAGGAACAGGAGATTCTTGCTCAGGCAGTATCAGGCGCACTGCCAGCCACTACAGCAGCCGCACTGGTCAATGCATTGCACTCAATACGCAAGATGGATGAGAAAGCTGGGACTGGCGTAACCGTGAATGTGGCGCTGCCTTGGATAATGGGTAGGGGTATTGCACAAGCTAGTCAGAGCGCTGCTGTAATGAACGCAGAAGACGAGACGGTGAACGAAGGACAGAACAATCAGTGCGGCAGCTAAACCCTCTCCCGAAATGATGACATAACCTATTGTTTAAATTGTTTTTTTCGAGTGGCCGTCAATGAGATGCCCCAATTAGGGGAGATCCCCCACCGAACCCGACACCACCCCCACATGCACGAGCCCTGACTTCCACCATCTCGCCAATTACCAATTTTCAGAAGTGCGAAAACCGCAACACGATGACCTGCCCCCATGAGTAGCTACACGTCCGTGTAGAGTCCGACTAAGCAGAAAACACAGAACCCGCTCCGGCGGGGTTTTTGTTTGCGGTTGCCAAAGGAAGTCTTTGGGTAGGCGATAGACCTGTGCCGACTTGGGAGTGGTGGCGTTTAGCACGAGAATGAGACCCTTACTTTTTTTTGAACATCTGTTATGGAGTTTTAAAAATAATTAAAAATATTTTTTATGGTTTTTATCATCTATTGGACGCAAATTAGTTTTGCTGAAAAAGTTCCACCGCAAGCTGCGGGACTTACGGAAATCTTAGTTTAAGTAGAACTAGATCAAAGTAAAAAGCAAGTCGGCGTCTACTCCATTAAGACAAGCACCCAAGGTTAAACTATTCTTGCAGTACTTCTTCCAAGCTATCCTTCTGTCATTAGGCCGGTCGTGACCAATAGGGTGATGGTAAAATCTAGATTGAATTTAAATTGAAACTTTTTAATTCGCACTCATAAGGGAAAAACCGATCTATGCCCATATTATTTAAATTTAGTTTTCTTGCTTTCTCTTTGTTAGCGATAACACTACACCCAGCTGCCGCATACTCACAATCTTCTGGTGATAACAAAATACCAATAAGTCAGCTTGTAGCTAAACCATATTGGATAAAAAAAAGATTTTCCTCAAACTCTAGCGAACTTCCTCCCAGCACTTATCCAAGGCATTTGCCTAAATCTAAAAACTACGGGAAGAGCCCTTTGGCAGAACAAGCACAAGAGTTGTTTGATTC
>JAYOED010000087.1:7067-9105 GCA_038106575.1 Burkholderiales bacterium | reverse complement strand
TCGCCATCAGCGGTTCGGTGAAATGCAGCGCGATGGCCTTGGCGATGGGCATGGCGGCGATGGCGGCGAACCACAGCCACATGCCGACGAAGTTGCACAGGTTGCGCTGCAGGTGCAGGCCGAACTTCGCCGTGGACATGGCCCCGAAGCCGCGCCACGCGAAGAAGCCGAGGAAAAACAGCAGCCCGAGCGCGTTGCGGAAAAAAACGATCTCGATCGGCGGCATATGTCCCGACAGCAGCCGCACCGCGACCGGCACCAGCGCGTGCAACGCCGCCGCCACCGCCGCCCAGGCGGCACCGATAATGAAATCACGCGATGTCATGGGGAACCCGCCACCGGCGGGTCCCGGCGAAGACGTGCCGGATTCTGGTTTCGACATGGGCCGCAGTCTACGCGCTGTCCGGGAAATAGCGAGGCAAATTAGCCGCACGCAAGACATCCCCGACGACCGGCATTTTATGTGATATAAGGACGGATATTCGCCCTGGAGGGATAGGCCATGACCATGGATACCACGGAGCTTCTAGCGGCCCTCAACCTGCTGGCGGAACAGCTCGACCATCAGCCCGACGACCTGCACGAGGTGCACATGAAGGTCCGGGCCATGATCAGCGAGCTGCGCGCAACCGGAATGAATGTCCCCGAAGACCTGATCGCTTTCGAAAAAGAACTGACCGAACGGGTGGAAGGCGCCGGCGACGCCTAAGCCCGGCGCTAGCCCACGCGGGCATGGCGGAAATCGTTGATGATTTCGCGCGCCGCGTTGTGACCGGGCGCGCCGGTGACCCCGCCGCCCGGATGGGTGCCCGCCCCGCACATGTGCAGCCCCGCCACCGGCGCCCGGTAATCCGCATGGCCGGAAAATAATGTCCGAAAAAACAACCGGCCTGAAAACGCTCAGGTATTGCTTCCATCCTCGGTAGGAGACAGCAATTTAACCACACGCTTGAGGTCAATAGGTTTGGGCATGAAGGCAAAAATACCTTTTTCATGGACACGGGAATCATCCATTTCCGTAGCATGACCGGACATCACGACAACTTTTAAATCGCGCAGCATCCCCGGCTCCAGTTGCTCCAATAAACTCAAGCCATCCATGCCCGGCATCCTCAAATCGAGGAACAGGTGGGAATAACCGGTTTGTTTCAGCCTTTCCAAACCCCGATCGGCAGATGTCTCCCAATCACAGGCGAAACCAAGATCTGTCAGGAATTCCGCGAATTCTTCAACTATCGCGGCCTCATCATCCACGATCAGAACCCGCACCTTGCTTTTCGTCATTTCAGGTTTCATAGACCGCTGGGGCCTTTTCTGCCAAAGGAAATTCTATTTCAAAACATGCGCCCTCATCCAGATTAGTAACGGATATAGAGCCGCCCATCTCCTTAATGATTCCATAGGCAACGGAAAGGCCAAGTCCCGTGCCCTCGCCCACCGGCTTTGAAGTTACGAAAGGTTCAAAAATGCGGGGAAGAACATCAGGGGCAACACCACCGCCGCTGTCAGAAACCTTTACATTCAACCACCCATCCGCAGCACTGGAAATATGCACTTTAATAAAATCGCCCGTGCTATTTGGATTGTCTTGGCGAAATTTCAATATCTGGTAGCGGGCGTTGGTCACAAGGTTAACGAAGACCTGCTCCAGTAGGCCGGGGTGGCCCTTCACACAAGCGAGGGGGCATTCATTGGAAATATTCAATGAAATATTTTTAAGCGCGAGTTCTTTGCGAAAAAGTATTTGCACCCCGGATATGGCATTTGCAACGGCGAAGATTTCCGGATCAGCTCCACTGTCACGACCGAAAATGCGCATATGATTCGTAATCATCGCCGCACGTTTCACCTGTGCGCGGATACGTTCAAGTTTCGACCGCGCATATGCAGGATCCAACGCGCCGCGAGAAATGCGGGAACTCATGTTCGATGCGGCCATATCGATAACATTGAGCGGCTGGTTTAGCTCGTGCGCAACACCGGTCGCCATTTGCCCAAGGTCGGAAAGTTTTGATGCGCGAATTATGCTTTGTTCGGC
>JAYOED010000087.1:0-7057 GCA_038106575.1 Burkholderiales bacterium | reverse complement strand
CTTGCATCCAACAAATGCAATTCTGAATAAATCCTGAGATAACGCCCGTCCTTATGGCGAAAACGCAACTGAAACCGGGCTTCTCCAGTTGCGGCAAGGGTGCGCCTGGCCTCAGAAACCGGCCTTACGTCATCCGGGTGCAGGTTATTGCGCCACCAGCCGGGCGATTGAATCTCCTCCTCCTCATAGCCAATCATCCGCTTAATAGACGGACTGCAGTAATTGGGCTTGCCAACCTTCCCATCAGCCCAGGGCAATACAAAAATAACGACAGGCGCTTCAGTCACCACCTTCTCCAGCCGGTTCTGGTATCGCCTGGTCTCATCCATCTGATGAACGAGGTTCGCAGCCATAAGGACGGCGGACTGTGAAACGGCATCGAACTCGGTAATGTACGATCTCTGGGAGGGATGCAGCACGCCTGTCAAAGCCTGGGCGGGCAGATCGGTCAAATACCGTTCCAGACGCCGAAGACCACGGCTTACAATGCCACTGAGCGGCAACGCGATGACCGGGATCAATATGATGCAAATTAATGCGACCGCCATCTGTACCCGGTCCCTTTCTCGCATCAGAACAACAGTATCCCACAAGGGCAGGTTGAATTTGATCCAGTAACCTCCCGGCACAAGATCGTTGATCACGGCCTGCAGGCTACTATTAAGCCATTCGGTCATCACGGGACGGCCCGGAATTTCCGGCTTTTTGAGGAGAATGCCGTCGCCAGGTGTTTCCAAATCGGCGGATTGTGCAGTCGGCACAGGGGGGCCCTCGACCGATATTCTCACTCTCGATCTCCCCAAGTAACGCTGAAACAAAACCTGTAAAAGATCGCGTGTTGACCAGACGCTTATACTTATTTCCTTGCCATCTGATGTTCGCAAAGCCGTCCAAGGCAACATCTCAATCAAAGATGATCGCTCGATTTCGGGTCTCGTCACATAAGAAGGGGTTGGATCACTTTTGCCCCGCCCTATCGCCACCGCCGCAATTTCTGGATTCCTCAGCAATATTTCCGAAATATCCCTTCCTGAATTTGCTACAGAGAATTCGAGTAGCAAGCGCCTCCAGTGCGATGGGAACATCTGTTTAACCATCGCGATATCGGCCCGAAGTTGCGAGCGCGCATTTTCTAGATCGTGGTGGAGATCTCTTTTTGATTCCACAACGGTCGAGATCATTATCGGAAGCGTTGCCATGGCGACTAGCGACACAAACAGAAGATCGCGAAAAGAAACAGAGGGAAGGGCGAATTTCTGGCGCCAGCGCGATGACAGCATGATCGGCAAGACCAATGCCTCTGCCAAGATCACTTGCACCACTCCGTTTAATGCTTGTTTAACCATCACGGAGAAAACGGACGGGGTATCCATGCCCATGATTTCGCCATAGGTCAGCCAAATCAGCGGGGCACCAACCAAAAGCCAAAATAGCGCCGCCCCCAAAATCAATGGCAAACCCCGATAGCGATGAATAAATCCAACGAATGCAACTTCAAGGGTAAAAATGAGAGCGGCCCAGGGGTGTCCCCACAAGGTATAGGTTGCGGCCCCGGCAAGCGCACCGGCCAGCAAGGCCGGCCCTGTCCCAAACAGTCGCAGGACTACGAAAGCCAGCACGCCGCCCATGATAAAATCGAGACCAAAGGCAATGGGTATGGCCGCGAGGTTCAGCGCGTACCCCGCGACGCCAAATACAAAGGGAACCAACAACCAGCGGCATGCGGCTTTTTGCCGGTAGTTGCCTTGTGCCAGTGTATCTATTTGCAGAGATGTCATGTCGGCATCGCCTAGGGGACCTCACCTTCACCTTCCCGCAGCAGAACGCCATGAACATAACGTTCCAACATCGGCAAGGGGATCGGCTTTGGCAAAACGGCAAACACGTCAGGCGACGCCTGATTGGCCCGGCGCAGGGCATCCATATCACCAGACATGAGCAGAATAACGCCATGGTAATTGAGATTTCGCACGATTTCCGTCACCCGCAGGCCATCAAGGCCGGGCATGTTGACGTCCAGCAGGACGATGCTCGGCTGATATTTTTCGATACCGGCCACGGCGCTTTCCGCCTCTACCTCAAAAAAAGCACTGATACCTTGATCGTTCAGGAATTCGGTTATTTCCATGCACTGATCAATATCGTCATCCACAACAAGAACCGAGACGTTGCCTGATTTAGGCACATCGTCATTATTGACAATCAATTTCGGTGTCATTGAACCCGCTTCCCCAATAATTTCCGATGGGACATGTCTTACGTCTGTTTAAACGATTGCACCGTGGAATTTGTTTCAAAATGGATATTTTTCACCCCCTGCAACGAACAGTTTCGCGATCGCCAAATCAGCCAAGTAGGTGCGCGATGTCGGAGAGATAATCTGCAACGCGTTTCTCACCCGTTTCAGTCAAGACAACATTAACCCGTCGCCGGTCGGCCTTGTCACGCACCCGGCTGATCAGCGAAGCGCGCTCCAAGGCGTCTATGCGGCGCAATGCAGTCGTCTGCGGGACGCCGGCAGCCGCGCACAAACTGGTAACGGTCACTGACTGCCCATTCAGCTTTGCCGACATCAGGTCCAGCAGAATATCCAGCACCGATTCCTCTGCAATCTCGTCATCGTCGAGGGCTCGACGCGCGTTGCGTATCCGTTGTAATTTTCGCAATAGAATTAGAAAAACGTCTTCTTTCTGACATTCTTGCAGGGCGTTTGTTGCGCCATGCATGGTTTGGTCCGTCTGCAGCGAAACGGCCAAAGGAACAGCACCGAGAGTGCGCGACAGCTTATCAACTTGCGCCTTGAAAGCCTTCAACTCCGAAATGACGGCCAGTTGACGCGCTGTTTCTGCTTTTGCCTCCAGAACGCGGCGTCCCGCCCGTTCCACGGCATCACGTACACGTTGCCGGTCAAGCGGCTTCAATAAAAAATCAACTGCGTTGAGCTGCAGGCCATGAATCACGGTTTCCGTGTCGGCATGTCCCGAGATAAACAAAACCGCACATTGATGATCCGGACCCTGATGAAAAAGTATGCGCTCCGCAAGGGTCAGACCGTCGATAAAAGGCATCCGTATATCCGTCAGCAGGATATCGGGAAGGCCGGTGGCCTCGACCATGGCTAGGGCAGCCTTGCCATCGGATGCGGTGTCTATTTGAAAAGGAAAGTCGATGATGCAGTCGCAAAGCTCCTCGACGCCATCGGGATCATCTTCCACCACCAGAACCCTTAGCGACCTCTCGGCCTTCGAGCGTGATCGAACCGGAACCTGACTGGAAAAGGAGGTCACTTGAGCCATTGCGATTTCAATAAGCCTGGCTGGGCAACTCGTCTGTTAACTGAAAGCATCTTTTTTAACGTAAAGGGCCCACAGCTTTTCATTGACCGCATAGAGCGGTCGGTACCTGTCTAATGGCCAATCTGTCACGGGGCCATCCGACTGATTATCGTAAATGTATATCTTTCCATATATTTCGCAAATAGTAATTGCGTGGGCGGCATTGGCGCTCATTCGGTCAAAACAGACCACCACAGCAAGGTTTTCCGCTGGGATTCCGGCGCTCCGCAGCAAGAGGTAACGAGCAATTGCGAAGTCTTCACAGTCGCCGCCGGACTTTAAAAACTCCCGTGGCGTCAGCCAGAGATCCCTTCTGCCATGCAGTGAATCGCTAATATAGGGAACATCGCGCAATAATGTTTCAACCTTGCCGATCAGCTTCTCAGCCGTCATCGACGACTGGATATCGCGGCGCATTCTGTACCAGGGACAAGACAGGTCTTCTCTGGACGCGGCAGACTGGTTTTGCGCCTTGTGACGCGTCATCATGTCCAGCCATTGCCGGGGAAAGGAGCCCTGCTTGAGGAGATGCACCCTATAACCGGGAGGTGTGGGCACCGCGGGACCAAGGCGACGGGCCCGCACAAAGCGACGGGCCTGCAAGGGCGACGATACCGTCATCGCCGCCAGCATAACCATAGAAGACAAACCGAACAAAAAGTTACGCCGGCAAAATGGATTTACGTTGGCCGTCATTCCTAAAAAATGACGTCACCATCCATTTCACACCATCAGGATAGGATCCATGACGGATCAATGATGGACATTTTTAGTCCATATCGGTCTTATATTCCCAACCAGACGGCACCCCGCCTCCTAGCCCACGCGGGCGTGCCGGAAATCGTTGATGATTTCGCGCGCCGCGTTGTGACCGGGCGCGCCGGTCACGCCGCCACCGGGATGGGTGCCCGCCCCGCACATGTAAAGCCCTGCCACCGGCGCCCGGTAATCCGCGTGGCCCAGGACGGGACGCGCCGAGAACAACTGCCCGGCATCCAGCGCGCCATGGAAGATATCGCCGCCGATCAGGCCAAACTCGCGTTCCAGGTCGGCCGGTGACAGAGCCTGGCGGCCAATCACCGACTTCCTGAAATTGGGCGCATGGGCGGTGACCGTATTGATCATCAGGTCGGCCACCTCTTCCTTGCGCGTGTCCCAGCTTTCGCCGTCCGGCAATTCCGGGGCGACGTGCTGGCAAAACAGGCTGGCGACATGGGCGCCGGGCGGCGCCAGCGTGTCGTCGAGGGTGGACGGAATGACCAGTTCCACCACCGGGGCGCGCGACCAGCCGGTGCTGCGGGCATCGAAATAGGCCTGCTCCATGTAGCGCAGGCTGGGCGCGATGATGATCCCGGCGCTGTGATGATCGGCCGGGGCGCGCCCCGGCGCGCAAGCGAAATCGGGCAGTTCCGATAGCGCCACGTTCATGCGGAACGTACCCGATCCGTTGCGCCAGCCCTCGATCCGGCGGCGGAAATCGGCAGGCAACACTCCCGCGTCCATCAGCTTGAGAAACAGGAGCTTCGGGTTCACCGATGACGCCACGGCACGGGCGCGCAGAACCTCGCCCGATGCCAGGGCGACGCCGCGGGCACGGCCGCCCTCCACCAGCACTTCGGCCACCGGCGCCGCGGTGCGGATATCGGCACCACGCCGGCGGGCGGCGGCGGCGATGGCTTCGGAAATGGCGCCCATGCCGCCGATGGCATGGCCCCAGGCGCCCTTGACCCCGGCGGCCTCGCCAAACGCATGATGGAGCAAGACATAGGCCGAACCCGCCGCGTAGGGACTGGCGTAATTGCCGACGATGCCGTCGAAACCGAAAGCCGCCTTGATCGGGTCAGAGACGAACCACTGATCGAGGTAATCCCCCGCCGAAGCCGTGAACAGCGCCAGCAGGTCGCGCCGGGACGCCAACGGCAATTGCGCAAGCCGCCATCCCAGCTTGCCCGCCTTGAGCATTTCACCAAGCCCGGCGAGGCCCCGCCCCTCGGTCACATTGGGGGGCGTTCGCAGCACCAGATCCCGCAAGACATCGGCGATCCGCGCCACCACGGCGCCGTAGGCTTCAAGGTTAACGGCATCGCGCCTGGAAAACTGCGCCACCGATGCCGCCGTTTCGCCGGCACCGATGCGCAGGCATCGGCCGTCGGGCAAGGGCAGAAAGTTTTGCAAGCGTCGCGGCACGACCCGAAGCCCATGGGCGGCAAGATCGAGATCCCGCATGACCTTTGGATTGAGCAGGGAAACCGTGTAGGCGCACACGGAATTACGGAAACCGGGATGAAACTCCTCGGTCACCGCCGCGCCGCCGACGCGGACGCGGGCCTCGACCACGCAGACCCGCATTCCGGCACCCGCCAGATAGGCGGCACAAACGAGGCCGTTGTGCCCGCCGCCGATAATCACCACGTCATGGATATCGCGCTGCGCCATGGTCACAGATTAAGCGCCCGTTGACGGCGGGGAAAGCCAAAGCAAAAGGGGAAACGGGCAGGCTACAGGCCGGTGGCACGAAGACTTGATGCTTTTTCCAAACGCTCCTTGGGGAAATGCACGGTCACCGTGGTGCCTTCTCCCAACCGGCTCTGGATCTCGAGGGACCCGCCGTGGCATTCCACCAGGCGCTTGACCAGAGGCAGGCCAAGACCGGCACCCTGATTCTTGCGGCTCATGGCACTTTCGATCTGCGAGAAAGGCTCAAGGACTTTCGGAATATCCTCCGGGGCCATGCCAATCCCGTTATCCCTGACGCTCAGGGCATAGCCGCTCATCGGCTCCACCAGGCCGCTGATCCGGATTTTGCCTCCAGGCGCCGTGAACTTGATCGCATTCGAAAGCAGATTGATGACGATCTGCTTGAAAAGCTTCCTGTCGCCATGAAGCGCACTCTCTCCCCTGATGAAGTCAGCCGTCAAATCAATGCCCTTATCCGCGGCCCCGACCTTGACCATTCTCAGGCATTCACCGAGTACCGCCGCCGGATCGAAAACTTCCTCAAACAACTCTATTTTGCCGGCCTCGCCCTTAGACAGGTCAAGGATGTCGCTGATGAGAACCAAAAGATGCTGGCCCGATTTATAAATATCGTCCAGGTACTCTTCGTAGCGTTTGTTGCCAATAGGCCCGAACCTGCCGCCCCTTATGATTTCCGAAAATCCGATGATGGCATTTAGTGGCGTGCGCAACTCGTGACTCATATTGGCAAGGAACTCGCTTTTGCTTTGGCTTGCCATTTCCGCAGCCTTCAAGGAAGCGCGGATATTGTCTTCCATGGCCTTGCGTTCGGTGATGTCGGTGTAGGTCGTGATGAAACCACCGTCCGGAAGCGGCTTGCGGTGATAAATATAAACGGTGCCATTGCTCAGTCTGCGTTCACGGGTGCGCTCCGCGCTATCATTGGCACGCTCTATATGGCGGCGAATGTTTTCCGCCCGTGAGCGCATTGTCCCGCCTCCCCAACCGGCACCGCGAAGCGAAACAACTTCTTCCAGTGACATACCCGGCCGCAAGGTATGGGGAGGATAGTCGAACATTTTTTCATACTGATCGTTAAAAGCGACCAAGTGGAGGCCCGCATCGAACACGACACAGCCTTGAGCCATGGTCTTGATCGTGGTTTCAAGCAGCAGGGATTTCCTTGTGGCTTCCTACTCGGCCTGCTTCTGCAGGCTTATATCCCGCAACACGCCAATGAATTTGCGTTCGCCATTGATCTCCAT
>JAYOED010000086.1:5137-9285 GCA_038106575.1 Burkholderiales bacterium | reverse complement strand
CGCCAGGGTCCGCCGGCAAGCTGCTTGACCTCGCCTACAAAAAACGTCACTAGCACACCACCGCTCAACATCAGGCCCGCACTGAACCAGAACACCCAGTGCTGGTGATTGAGAAGCGCGATCAAAGCCCCGCCCAGCGCCGGTCCCAGCGTCTGGCCGATCAGACCGCCGGTCTGCGCCAGCGCGACCACGCTGCCGATGCGGTTGGGCGGTGTATTAGCCACCAGCAGTGACACCCCTGCTGGAGTGAAGCCGTTGAACACCGCGATCAGCATGAACAGTGCCGCGAAGGTCAGCGGCGTTTCCGCCAGCGGTATGAGCAGCATCGACACGCCCATGCCAAGCATCGCGCGCAGGATCATCAGCTTGCGGCCATAGTGATCGGCAATGCCACCCCAGATCGGACTGACAACAAAACTGATCAGGTAGAACACCAGCAGCATATTGCCGACCCAGGTCTCCAGGTTTTCGTACACCCCGAGACCGCGCACCATCAGCGGCACGAACGGCCACGCCAGATTGAAACCCAGCCCGCACAGCAGGTTGGCCAGCGGAAGCACAGTCCGGTTACGGCGCCAGTAAGGATAGCGCAGCGCTTCGTCGTCGGAGGTGTGGATACTCATGAAGTCCGCAGACGCCGCGCTTTCTGCAACACCTCTTCAGGCATGAGGGCCGGACCGCATGCCGTCAGTCGCGGAAGAAGGTAACGAGTTCGTCGTAGACGATGTCCGGCACCTGCTCCGCCGGGTAATGTCCGCAGGGCAGCGGCTGGATGCGCCTGATGTCCAAACAATACTGCGCCCAGGCTTTGAACGGATCAAAAAACTTCTGGGTATGGCTTTTCTCGCCCCAGTAGATCGCCATCGGACACTGCACCTTGCGTCCCGCATCAAAATCCGCGGTATCCATCTCCATGTCCACCGTGACTCCCGCACGATAATCCTCGCAGACACCATGGATGTTCTCAGAAGTGCAAACGCGCGCATATTCCTTCAGGGTTTCCTCTGAAAAGCCGCCCTTGCCGATGCCCATCCGGGTGAGCTTCTGGATGATGTAATAATCCTCCTTGCCTTCGATCAGCTTTTCGGGAATGTCATAAGGCTGAGCCATAAAAAACCAGTGATACGAATTGACTGCCCATTGCCAGGTGGCGTGCGTTAGGAGGTGATGGGTCGGAAGGATGTCGAATGTCGCCAACTTTCGAACCTTGTCCGGATGATCGAGCGCCATGCGATGAGCCGCACGGCCACCGCGATCATGTCCGGCGACGCAGAATTTTTCGAACCCCAAGTGCTGCATGACCTCGACATTGTCCAGCGCCATTCGGCGAAACGAATAATTCGAGTGATCAGGCTTTCCACGCGGTTTGCTGCTGTCACCGTAACCACGCAGATCGGTACAGACGACCGTAAAATCCCTGGCCAGACGCGGCGCCACCAGATGCCAGTGAACATGCGTCAGCGGATTGCCGTGGATCAGCAGGATCGGCGGCCCGTTGCCGCCGTAACGCAGGTTGATCTTGACTTCAGGGTCGCTGGTCTGGACTTGGATATGCTTGAAAGCCTCAAACACGACTAGTCTCCGGAAAATTTTCTAACAACCCGATGCTAACCCCTCGGAGGCATTCTATCGCGCACACGCCCGCGTTATGGACCTTTCCTGCCTGATATTGCAAACCCTGTGCGTGATAACATCACGGCACGGAACGAATCAGGCGCATCACCCCGCGCCGAAAAAAGAATATCCGCCCAACAAACCGTTAACGCAACAAGAGGATCGCCAGAAACATGTTTAATCCGTTCAAACAACTCGAACACATCCACGCCGAAGTTTTCACGTCCATGCCCGGGAAGTTTCGCAAAAAAAGCCGCAGCGCATGGTCAGACCCCAACAGGCAAAGCGCTGAAGTCGAGTGCTTTCTCGAAGGTCCGACTTTCGACCGTGACGGCAACCTATATGTCTGCGACATCCCTTTCGGTCGTATCTTTTGCATCGATCCCAAGGGAAACTGGGAGCTGGTCGTTCAGTACGACGGCTGGCCTAACGGCATGAAGTTTCACAAGGACGGCCGGCTGTTCATCTGCGATTACAAGGAAGGCCTGCTCACGCTCGACGTCAAGACCGGCAAGCTTGAAAATATGCTGCGCACCGGTTACAGCGAAAGTTTCAAGGGGCTTAACGACCTGCATTTTACGAGCAACGGTGACCTCTACTTCACCGACCAGGGCCAGACCGGCATCGCCGATCCGACTGGCTACGTCTACCGCCTGAAAGCCAACGGTGAACTGCGCCGCCTGGTTAACAATGCGCCGAGCCCCAACGGCATCACCGTTTCAACCACTGAAAAGCATGTTTATGTCGGCATGACGCGCTCCAATTCGGTGTGGCGGCTACCACTGATGGCCGACGGATCAATATCCAAGACTGGCGTCGCCATTCAGCTCTCCGGGGGAGTGGCAGGACCGGATGGCATCGAAATGGACGGTGAGAACGGCCTGCTGGTGTGCCAACTAGGTGTGGGCATCTGGCGTTTCGATGCCAACATGCTGCCAACGCACCTGATTTCCTCGAAGGAGCATGACAAGCATCATCACCTCGACAATGTCGCATTCTTCGGTCCCGACATGAAGTCGATCGTCACCACCGAGGCGCTGACAGGCGACGTTCTGATGGCGAAAGTGCCGTTTTCGGGTAAGAAACTCTACGGCCATCAGTAAGCACGCGGTTACACCAGAAAAAAACGGCGCACACAGTGCGCCGTTTTTGCTTTCCGGACCACCGATCAGTGAGTCATCGGCAAGGTGTACTGCGCAAGCTTCTTCTCATCAAGCGCAATTCCCAGTCCAGGCCCCGAAGGAAGTGCAATGCAGCCGCAGCTGATGTCGAGTCGGGTTGTGGCCACGGTATCGACCACCTTCAGCGGTCCCACGCATTCCAGTCCGGGCACGACATTGCGCGATGTTGCGGCTAGCATGACCTCAGCCGTAGTGCTGAGATCGAGCCCAAAACCATGACCCAGGACAACGGGGAGGCCGGCTGCCTCCGCCGTAGCCAGCATGCGCGAAGCCAGCAGCAGTCCGCCGGCCTGCTTGATTCCAAACTTCACGTAGTCGGCGCAGTCTGCCTTGATGACCCGGATCAGGCTCTGGTGATCGCTGATGGATTCGTCAGCCATGATCGGAATACCGCCCTCCCGCCGGATACGTGCCAATGCAGCCAGATCATCCTTGGGCGTCGGCTGCTCGAAAAGCTGCATGTCGCAGGATTTGACGGCCTTGCACAACGCCAGCGCCTGGTCCACGTTACATTGCATGTTGGCATCCATGCGCAGTTGAATATCTTTGCCCACGGCTTCGCGCACCGCCTTCACCCGTGCACTATCCTTCCCGACATCGTTACCGACCTTGATCTTCATTGACTTGAATCCGGCATTTTTCCAGCGTAGTGCTTCGGCGACAGCTTCGTCCGGCGGCAATTCGCCGACCCAGCCGTTGAACAACAACCGGTCATGGACGGCACCGCCGATATAGTCGTAAAGCGCGATTCCGCCTCGTCGGCAAACGAGCTCGATGCAGGCCAGTTCCACGCCCACAACAGCGCCGGGTTGAGATGGCGTCAGCCTGGAAGCCATCTCAAGGATGTGAGTGATGTTCCGCGGATCCCTCCCGATCAGGGCCGGAGCAATTTTGTTCTGGATAACCAGCGCCAGTTCGGGGCCGGTATGCGGTGATTTGGCCGTGGAGGAAGGGTCGATGCTGCTAATGCCGATCGTACCGTCCGTATCCGTGATCCGCACAACCACACACTTGGTGATGCTTTTAGAAACACCACCACTGGTAAACGTGCCTACCAGGGGCATGCCTATGCTGAATACTTCGACCTTGCTGATTGTTGCGGTCATTGCAGATCTCTTTTGTTAATCAGTTATTTTAAAAAAATTAGATTGATGATACTGTTTGAATCCGGTTGTCAGCCAGGTATCACGGCTTCGCCGTTGATCACAGTACGGTGCAGCACGCGAGCCTGCGACGAGTCGACCTCGGATCGGTAATGCATTGCACAGCGGTTATCCCAAAGCACAACGTCACCGACCTGCCACTCGTGCTTCCACGCATATTTCGGCTGCGTCGCATGTTCCCACAACCGGT
>JAYOED010000086.1:0-5127 GCA_038106575.1 Burkholderiales bacterium | reverse complement strand
TTCGTTGCTCATACCGATCACATAATTCGACGGCCAGTTCCGCCGGCGCCCCAGGTACAACGCGCGTTTCCCGGTCACCGGATGCACGCGCACCAGCGGATGCGCGGGTCCTGGCACCTCTTCAGGCCGGGTCGGCAGCTTGACTGTCGGCCGCAGCACACCGGCACTGTTGCGGCTGGAATCATGAATCTGTGATTTGCCCTTGATCGCCTCCTTCAAGTCGGCAGAAAGTTCTTCATAGGCCAGGTACTGATTGTTGAACCAGGTGTCGCCTCCGCCATTAACCGGGAGCACGACCGAATACAGGATGCTTCCCGCAGGCGGCACTGCCACGTAGGAATTATCGCTGTGCCAGACTACTTCGTAGCTGCCCAGTCCACCATTGTCCTTGACCGGTATGCCGCTCTCGTCAAGATTGCTGATCAATGACAGATGGGGGTGCAGCGGAACCCGCTTGCCGCCAATCATGTAGCCTCCGGCCACCTGGAATTTGCGCGCCGCCGGCTCCTTAGTCACGCCGAATATTCCAGCCGCCGTCAGAAAAGCCTCGTCCGGCAATTTCTGCCCGCGCCAGAACAACACCAGATGTTCAGCCCAGGCCTTGCGCAACCGCTCCCGGATCTCTTCGGGTACCGGCAACGACAGATCGACACCTCTGATCTCGGCGCCCAGTGCCGCGCCTGAGGGTACGACCTCAACCTGCTCCGGTCTGTTGCTATTTTCAGGGCTGCGTTTTGCAAGTTCCACGGCAATCTCCTGCATGGGGTTGATTCATCACGGCGACAACAGGGCTAGTATCGCCCGCCGAATTCCGCGATTCAACCTTCATCCGGGCCGCATGTTCTTTTGTTTTAAAATCGTGCGTCATCTTCCGCACGATCTGGACTCCTCATGAAACTCCTCGTTCTGCCCGGCGACGGCATCGGACCGGAAATCACCGAGTCCACCCTATCCGTGCTCAGCCATGCCAGCTCCAAATTCAAACTTGCACTCTCCTGGGACATCCGGGAAATCGGATTTGGTGCGCTAAAAAAACACGGTTCTACATTTCCGGAATCCATTCAGGAAGCGGCACGACAGGCACCGGGCATCATTCTCGGTCCCGTGGACCATCTGCAGTATCCCCCGAAGGAACAAGGCGGTATCAATCCTTCAGGTTGGCTGCGAGTACAGCTCGATCTATTCGCCAATATCCGACCCGCCAAGTCGCGCATGGGTATGGGATTGACCGGCAAGCCGCTCGATCTGGTGATCTTTCGCGAATGCACCGAAGGTTTTTACGGCGACCGCAACATGTTCATGGGCCGAGGCGAATTCATGCCGACCGAGGACGTGGCCATCGCTGTGCGCAAGGTCACTGCGAAACAGAGCCGGCGCATTTCCGAAGTCGCATTCGAATGGGCGCGGCGACGGCGCAAAAAAGTCACCGCAGTACACAAAGCCAACGTGCTGCACATGTCCGACGGCCTGTTCCTGCGTGAAGTCCGTGCGGTCGCAAAACGATATCCCGAGGTTGCCCTGGACGAGAAGATCGTCGACGCTATGGCGGCACTGCTGGTGCGCATACCTGACCAGTTCGACTGCATCGTCACCGGCAACATGTTCGGGGACATCCTGTCCGACGAGGCTTCAGAACTTTCAGGTGGACTGGGCATTGCCGGATCGACGATGACCGGGGACAACGCCTGTTGCGCACAGGCACAGCACGGCTCTGCACCCGACATTGCCGGTCAGGACAAGGCCAACCCGGTATCGCTGCTGCTGTCGGCAGCCATGTTGCTGGAATGGCTATCAGCAAAAAATGGCCGCCCTGCATTCGCTGCTGCAGCCAAAGCAATCGAAGATTCCATTGATGACGCACTGCAGTCACCCTCGACTCGCACCGTCGATTTGGGAGGAAAACTGGGAACCCGCGCCTTTACCGCGGAAATCATTCGTCGGGTCTGAGTTCCCCTGAACCGGCAGACTTCAGAGCGGGGTCAGAGGCGATTGCACACCACAGTAGAAGATATTAATACTAATAAGAACAAGATTTTATAGTCCTCCACTGACAAATATCCTCGACTCTGCCGGCAAATGCTATTGGGGTTGACGTTCCTGAGTCCAGATTACAGCAGGCAGGTACCAAGTTGGAAGTAGCGCAATCATGCAATCGTTCGACGACTGGATTCGCCTCTTAGACATGGGCCTGCTCATGTCGGCGCCTCAGTGCCGGTCGCTTTGGGAAAACGTGATTTGCATCATTGTTGCCGTAGCGCTGGTGATCACGGGATGGCTGACGTGGAAATGGATGAGCGGCGGCGCCCACCCCAAGGCTGCGTAGCCGGCATCTTCCTTCGAACCCAAAAATCAATCTGGGTATACCAGTCTCAAAAAAATAATATGACCGTAATCGCGACAAGCTTATCGAGGATATCACCGATCCGCATCTCACAGAAAAAATACGCCGCGAACTGGAACAGCGCAGGCTGAAAAACATGCTGGCCCGATGATCACGGGCTGGCGGGACCGTAAGTCGGGGAGCGCAGCCCCTCTGCATCAGACGCTCACTTATCGAGGTCGCCCATGCACAGATACTTCACTTCGACGAATTCCTCGATGCCGTATTTGGAACCCTCCCGACCGATGCCCGATTCCTTGATGCCACCGAAGGGTGCAATCTCGTTGGAAATAATGCCGACGTTGATGCCGACGATGCCCGACTCCAGCCCCTCGGCAATGCGCCAGATGCGGCCGATGTCGCGGCTGTAGAAATAGGAAGCCAGGCCGTATTCCGTGTCGTTGGCCAGCGTCAGCAGTTCTTCCTCGGTCTTGAAACGATAGAGCGGCGCTACCGGGCCGAAAGTCTCTTCGCGAGTGACTTTCATCTCCGTGGTCACTCCGGCCAGCACGGTGGGCTGAAAGAACTGCCCGCCTTTTTCGTGACGCCTGCCACCGGTCAGTATCTTGGCGCCCTTGGCCAGTGCATCCTCGATGTGCTCTTCCACTTTTTCGACACCCTTCATGTCGATCAGCGGCCCCTGGGTGTTGCCATCTTCGAGACCGTTGCCGACCTTCATCTGGCCCACCTTGTCAGCCAGCATTTTTGCGAATTTTTCGTATACGCCGTCCTGTACGAAGATGCGGTTGGCGCAAACGCAGGTCTGGCCGGTGTTGCGGAACTTGGAGGCCATCGCCCCCTCGACCGCGGATGCCAGATCGGCATCATCGAACACAATAAAAGGCGCGTTGCCACCAAGTTCTAGCGAAACCTTCTTCACTGTGCTCGCGCACTGCTGCATCAGTAACTTGCCGACTTCAGTAGAGCCGGTGAACGTGAACTTGCGCACCAGAGGATGAGTGGTCAATTCCTTTCCGATCGGACCCGAAGAACCGGTCACTACCGACAAAACACCCTTCGGAATTCCGGCACGCTCAGCGAGTTCGCAAAGGGCAAGTGCCGAGTACGGGGTCTGTGAAGCCGGCTTGATAACCATCGTACAGCCGGCGGCCAGCGCCGGACCTGCCTTGCGGGTGATCATCGCATTCGGAAAATTCCATGGTGTCACCGCTGCGCAAACGCCGATCGGCTGCTTGATGACGACGATGCGCTTGTCCGGAGCATGCGTCGGTATGGTGTCGCCGTAAATCCGCTTGCCCTCTTCGGCAAACCATTCAATGAATGATGCACCGTAGGCGATTTCGCCACGCGATTCGGCGATCGGCTTGCCCTGCTCGACCGTCATCAGCTTTGCAAGATCTTCCTGGTTCGCCATCATCAGGTCGAACCACTTGCGCAGGATATTGGCACGCTCCTTTGCCGTCTTGGCACGCCAAGCCGGCCATGCTGCATGCGCCGACTCGATCGCACGTCGCGTCTCCTCAGCACCCATTTTCGGCACGGTGCCAACCTGTTCGCCGGTTGCGGGGTTATGCACGGCAATAGTGAATTTGTCATCGGCGTCCACCCACTCGCCGTTGACATAACACTGCTGGCGAAACAGGTTTTTGTCGTTTAGTTCGACGGCCGATTTGGCTTTCTGCAGCATGACTCAACTCCTCAAATTAACTGAAAAAACAGCGGCCGAACGCCGCTTCTTTGGATGCCGCAAGTATAGCAAAGGGAAAACCGGCACCTTCAGTGCACAAGGCGAGCCACTCCTGCGAGGTCCGTCACATATATAACCAAGGCGATTAGTTGTATATAATAATGAAAGTTGTTTTCCAAGACCGTCAGTTCCATATGACATCATTCACACGCCGCCTGCGCCTTTCCGCCGGCGCCATCCTTTTGGGTGTCGGTGTTCTGGGCGGCTGCGCAAGCACCGGTGATCCGCGTGACCCGCTCGAGCCTCTCAATCGCAGCATCTACAAATTCAACGACGGCGTTGATACCGTGCTGCTAAAACCGGCGGCCGAAGTCTACAAAGAGCTGCCCGCGCCGCTGAGAACCGGCATCCGCAACGTGTTTTCGAACCTGAACGACGTCATTGTCGCGCTCAACAATCTGTTGCAGGGCAAAATCGAAGCCGCTGCGTCTGACGTCGGCAGGATACTGGTCAATACTACTGCCGGATTGCTCGGTATATTTGACGTCGCCACAGAAGTCGGCCTCGAAAAACACGACGAAGATTTCGGCCAGACCCTTGGCCGCTGGGGGGTTGGTGACGGCCCCTACCTTGTGCTTCCGTTTCTCGGCTCCCGCAACCTGCGCGATACCGTTGGATTGGTCGTTGATTACAAAACCAACCCCATCACCTACATTGAACCTACCCGTGACCGTAATCTGCTGCAGGGCACTCGCATCGTTGCGAGACGCTCGGAACTGCTGGGTGCCAGCAGCGTACTGGAAATCGCCGCACTCGACAAATACGAATTTGTCCGCGACGCCTACCTGCAGAGCCGCCGTAACCTGATATACGACGGCAATCCGCCACGCGAAAAAGACAACGGGGCCGGCCTCTCGCCGGAAGGCAAGGCCATCACGGAAGCCCGTGGTGTCAACCGGCGCGTACTCGATGCAGAAAACGTTCTACCCACAAACTGGTGGAACGGCTCACTGCCGACGCCCGCCGAAGAAGAAATAATGCGCAATCAACTGGCGGCCGGAGAATCCTACAAGGCAGCGCCCGCCGGCCACTCCCAACC
>JAYOED010000085.1:0-9317 GCA_038106575.1 Burkholderiales bacterium | reverse complement strand
TCATGGTTGACGAGGAAAAGCACAGCATGGACATCGTCGTCGATGAGGAAAACCTAGCTCAGGCTATAGGGCGCAGCGGGCAAAACGTGCGTCTTGCTGGAGAATTGACGGGCTGGGAACTCAACTTGATGACCGAGGTGGATGCGCAGAAGAAGAACGAAGAAGAGACTTCGCGTACTCGTACCGAGTTCATTGAAAAGCTCGATGTCGATGAAGAGGTTGCCGAAATCCTGGTGACTGAAGGTTTTGCGACGCTGGAGGAAGTGGCTTACGTCCCGTTGAGTGAAATGCTCGAGATCGAGGATTTCGACGAGGCTACCGTGAATGAATTGCGTAGCCGCGCCCGCAACGCTCTGCTTACACAGGCCATCGCGAGCGAAGAAAAGGTAGAGCACGACATCGAAGACTTGATGAAAGTCGAGGGCATGGACAACGATACGGCTCGCCTGCTGGCGTCAAAGGGCATCGCAACCCAGGAAGAGCTTGCGGACTATGCGGCAGACGATCTTGTCGAATTGACCGCCATTGAAGACGAGCGGGCAAAGTCGCTGATCATGGCGGCGCGCGCACCGTGGTTTGCTGAATCTAACGCATGATCTTGCACAAGCAGGGATAAATGGCCCAAATAAAAGTCAAGGAATTTGCAAAAGAGCTCGGCGTTCTGCCAGAACTGCTAATTGAGCAGTTGCGTGCTGCGGGCATCAAGAAAACCTTGACCGAAGAAACGGCGCTTACCGAAAAAGACAAGACCTCGCTGCTGGATCATCTGCGCGAGTCGCATGGCGCAAAAGAAGCCAAGCAGAAGATTACATTGACTCGCCGTCAGACCACTGAGATCAAGAAAGCGGACGCGACGACTGGCAAGGCCAGGACGATTCAGGTGGAGGTCCGCAAAAAGCGCGTGCTGGTAAAGCGTGAGGCCGTAGAGCCCGAAAAGACCGATGAAATTGCTAAACCCTTCATAGACGCTGTAGAAATCGCGGCTCGCGAAGCCGAAGCCAAGCAGCAGTTGGAGCTGGCGGCGCGTCAGGCTGAGGATCTGGCGAAAAAACAGGAACGACGCAAGAAAGCACAAGCCGCTGCTGACGCTACAGAGAAATCTGCCTTAAAAAGCGTGGAAACCGCAGCTGCACCTGCTCCAGTTGAAGGCACGATACACAAACCGGCTGTTCCCGATGGGGATACTGCGGCCAAACCCAATAAAAAAGCTAAAAAGCCTGCCAAACAGGTGGTCTGGCAGGATCCGGCCGCTCGCAAACGCAGCATCAAGACGCGGGGAGATGCGGCCGGTGGTCTGGGCTGGCGAGACCGCAAGGTTCATCGCACGTCCAACAAGCAGGAATCCGAACAGCAGCACGGATTTACGGCGCCGACCGAACCGCTGGTGCGTGAAGTGGCGGTACCGGAAACGATCACCGTGGGTGATCTTGCGCATAAAATGTCCATCAAGGCGGCCGAAGTCATCAAAACACTGATGAAGCTCGGAACGATGGCCACCATCAACCAGGTTCTTGATCAGGATACTGCAATCATTCTGGTGGAGGAGATGGGGCATGTCGCCAAACGCGCGAAGCTTGATGAGCCTGATGCATTTCTCGAGGAATCCGCTCTGCATGCCGAAGTGAAGTCCGAGCCTCGCGCACCGGTGGTAACGGTCATGGGGCATGTCGACCACGGCAAGACTTCCCTGCTTGACTATATTCGCCGTACCCGCGTCGCCAGCGGTGAGGCAGGCGGCATTACTCAGCATATCGGTGCCTATAACGTTAAAACCCCCAAAGGGATGATCACGTTTCTGGATACTCCCGGTCATGAAGCGTTCACAGCGATGCGTGCACGTGGCGCAAAAGTCACGGATTTGGTCATTCTGGTGGTCGCTGCGGATGACGGCGTAATGCCTCAGACCGAGGAGGCGATACACCACGCTAAAGCGGGCAATGTGCCGATCGTCGTTGCGCTCAACAAGATTGACAAACCTGAAGCCAATGCGGAACGTGTAAAGCAGGATCTGGCTTCCCGCGAAGTCGTTCCCGAAGAATGGGGTGGCGATACAATGTTCGTAGAGGTTTCTGCGAAAACGGGACAAGGCATCGACAACCTGCTCGAGCGCGCGTTGCTCCAAGCCGAAGTATTGGAATTGAAGGCACCGCTAGCTGCGCCAGCCAAAGGCATTGTCATTGAATCACGGCTGGACAAGGGGCGTGGACCTATCGCCACCGTTTTGGTCCAATCCGGAACTCTTAGACGAGGTGACGTCATTCTTGCGGGCGCGGTGTTTGGCAGGGTACGTGCCTTGCTCGACGAAATGGGTAAGACCATCGAGTCCGCAGGACCATCGATTCCCGTCGAAGTATTAGGGTTGTCAGACATTTCAGCCGCGGGTGCCGAGGTCATGGTGCTCGGTGACGAACGCAAGGCGCGTGAAATCGCATTGTTCCGACAGGGCAAATTCCGCGATGTCAAACTAGCCAAGCAGCAGGCCGCCAAACTCGAAAATATCTTCGAGCAGATGGGTGAGGGCGAGGTCAAGACGCTCTCCCTGATCATCAAGGCGGACGTTCAAGGTTCCTTCGAGGGTTTGGCGCATGCGCTGGGCAAGCTTTCCACTGATGAGGTCAAGGTCAATATCGTGCATTCAGCGGTCGGTGGCATCACCGAATCCGATGTGAACCTGGCACTTGCATCGAAGGCGTTTATTATCGGTTTCAACACCCGCGCTGACGGCATGGCGCGCAAACTGGCCGAGGGTAACGGCGTCGACATCCGCTATTACAACGTGATTTACGATGCGGTAGACGAGATCAAGGCTGCGCTTACCGGTATGCTGTCACCGGAACGCAAGGAAAATGCGCTCGGGCTGGTGGAAATTCGCCAGGTTTTCCGCATTTCAAAAGTCGGTACCGTGGCCGGCTGCTATGTTCAGGATGGGCTTGTTCGCCGCAGTTCGAAAGTACGCCTGCTGCGCGACAATGTGGTGATCTACGAAGGAGAGCTAGATTCCCTGAAGCGGTTCAAGGACGATGCGCGCGAAGTCAAGGCAGGATTCGAATGTGGCCTGTCCCTTAAAAACTTCAATGACATCAAGGAAAACGATCAACTTGAAGCCTTCGAAGTCGTCGAGGTTGCAAGAAGCCTTTAATCTGGTTTCCGGCTTGCCCCCGGTCCGGCGGTAACAGGGTACAGGAGCGGTTTCAAATGCCTAAGGACTTTCCCCGCGGGCGGCGCATAGCCGATCAGATCCAGCGGGAGCTTTCTGAAATCATCCGGTTGGAACTCAAGGATCCTCGCGTGGGTCTGGTGACCATCACCGATGTTGAAGTGAGCCAGGACAATGCGCACGCCAAAGTATTCGTCACCTCGCTTGGGGAACTTGTTCAACAGGAAGCGGCCGTTTGCGCGCTGGATCATGCATCGGGTTTTCTGCGCAGCAAGCTGTCGAATCAACTCAAGCTACGGACAGTGCCGCAGTTGCATTTTCAATACGATGCATCAATCGAGCGCGGCATGCGCCTGTCGAAGCTTATTGACGACGCTGTGGCTGGAGGCGTCGATGGTGACTTCAAGCAGTGATCGCTTCCAATCGTGAGCGCAATGCCGTAAACGGTGTACTGCTGCTCGACAAGCCACGCGGATTGACTTCGCAGCAGGCGGTATCCCGGGTCAAAAGACTCTTTGCTGCTCGCAAAGCGGGGCACACCGGTACGCTGGATCCCATGGCCGAAGGGCTTTTACCGGTCGGGCTAGGAGAGGCGACCAAGTTTTCGCAATTCGTGCTGGACGCCGACAAACGCTATCTCGCCACGTTGTGTCTGGGCGCCACTACCAGCACGGGCGATGCCGATGGTGAAATCCTGCAAGAAAAGCCGATAGCTGTTACGGCTACCGGGGTGACCGCGGTCCTGCGGCGGTTTCTGGGGGCGCAGCAACAGACGCCGCCCATGCATGCCGCGATCAAGGTCGACGGTAAACCCCTCTACAGCTATGCCCGCGCGGGTGTTGTCTTGGCACGTAAATCTCGAAGCATAACCATTAAATCAATTCAACTCATTGATTTTAATGATAAATACTTAAAAATCCGGGTTGATTGCAGCAAAGGTACCTACATACGCGTTTTGTCCGAAGATATCGGTGCAGCGCTCGGTTGTGGTGCGCATCTGACCGCCTTGGTCCGGGAGGTTGCTGGAGCTTTCCGGCTCGGTGATGCTGTTAGCCTAGACGATCTTGAAGTCTTGGATATGTCAGGGCGCATGGCTCGGTTGCTGCCTACTGACACTTTCGCAGGACGATTGCCCCGCAAGGATCTTGATGCGGAATTCCAAGAGCGGATCATGCGCGGCAAGACCGTTTTCGCGACTGGGGAATTGCCGGGTTTGTGCCGGCTTTACGGTCCGGACGACGAATTTATCGGTGTGGGCGAGATTGGGAAGGAAGGCGAACTGCGGGCCCGGCGCATGGTGGCGCAAACGACAACACCCTAGTAAGTCTGAATGGCTTGAGTAATCCGTTGGTTACAGGTTAAAATGCTGTGTTTTCCGTTGGAGATAGAACATGGCTGTGACCACCGCCCAAAAGGCGCAGGTTTTGAAAGACTTTCAGCGCGCCAAGGGCGATACAGGTTCACCTGAAGTGCAGGTAGCGCTGCTTACCGCGCGCATCACTGATCTTACCGAGCATTTCAAGTCGCATATCAAGGATCATCATTCCCGCCGCGGTCTGCTGCGCATGGTCAGCAAAAGGCGTAAGCTGCTGGATTATCTAAAGCGGACCAAATCCGAACAATACAAGGCGCTGATTGAGCGTCTCGGATTACGCAAGTAAACGAGTGATGAGGGCGGGAACCCCTGTTTTTTTTGCAGCGAATACCTGCCGGTGGCAGATGCTGGAGGGCATCGGCGCCTAGTTTTCATGAAACCTCCGGAAGACCGCGTGTGCGGTCTTTTTTGTTTTATAGAAAAGGAAAATCATTTTGAATCCCGTTAAGAAAACAATTATGTGGGGTCGCCACCAGCTAACGCTGGAAACAGGTGAAATCGCACGCCAGGCTTCAGGTGCAGTGCTAGTGACGATCGACGACACGGTGGTGTTGGTTACTGCCGTAGCGGCGCGCAACGCAAGGCCTGGACAGGATTTTTTCCCGCTGACCGTTGATTACCAGGAGCGGACCTATGCGGCCGGTAAGATTCCCGGTGGGTTTTTCCGGCGTGAAGGCCGTCCGTCCGAAAAGGAGATTCTGACTTCGCGTTTGATTGATCGTCCGATTCGTCCGCTCTTTCCCGAAGGTTTTTACAACGAAATCCAGATCGTCGCGACAGTGATGTCGTCGAATAACGAGGTCGATTCTGATATTCCGGCAATGATCGGCGCATCTGCAGCGCTGGCGCTGTCTGGGGTTCCGTTCGGCGGTCCGATTGGTGCCGCCCGCGTTGGTTATGCCAACGGGCAGTACATTCTCAATCCTACCGCGACTGAACTAAAAACCTCGCAATTGGATCTTGTGGTTGCCGGCACCCAGCAGGCCGTGCTGATGGTCGAATCGGAAGCGCAGCAATTGCCTGAAGACGTGATGCTGGGCGCTGTTGTTTTCGGACATGAACAGATGCAGCCCGTAATCACTGCAATTAACGAAATGGTTGATGAAATCGGCGTGCCCGAATACAAATGGGCGGAACCTGCTAAGGACGAGGCGCTGATTTCACGCTTGGCGCAACTCGCAGAAGCGGATCTGCGGGCGGCCTATCAGATCAAGCAGAAGCAGGCGCGCACAGTGCGCATCAAGGAAATTGCCGAAAAGGTGGGTGCCGATTTGCTGCCGGCTGATGCATCCGCTGACCTGATCAATACCGTGAAGAGCGAATTGGGCAATTTGGAAGCCAAAATCGTCCGTAACCAGATTCTTGACGGTGAGCCGCGGATCGACGGTCGCGATACCCGCACCGTGCGCCCGATCACCATACGTACTGGCGTGCTACCACGTACTCACGGTTCTGCCTTGTTTACGCGTGGTGAAACACAGGCCATCGTGGTGGCTACGCTGGGCACTTCACGCGATGAGCAGATCATTGATGCGTTGCAGGGTGAATACCGTGATCGCTTCATGCTGCATTACAACTTTCCGCCATATTCGACCGGTGAAACCGGTCGCGTTGGCTCGCCAAAGCGCCGCGAAATCGGCCATGGCCGTCTTGCCAAGCGTGCGCTCGTCGCGGTGCTCCCAACCGCAGAAGAATTTGCGTACTCGATTCGGGTGGTTTCGGAAATTACCGAGTCGAACGGCTCCAGTTCAATGGCCTCGGTATGTGGCGGCTGCCTGTCGCTGATGGACGCCGGTGTGCCGCTGAAAGCACAAGTGGCTGGCATCGCGATGGGGCTGATCAAGGAAGGTAACCGCTTTGCCGTTTTGTCAGACATTCTCGGTGACGAAGACCACCTAGGCGACATGGATTTCAAGGTTGCAGGCACCGAGAACGGTGTGACTGCTCTGCAGATGGATATCAAAATTACCGGTATCACCAAGGAAATCATGCACGCCGCGCTGGTTCAGGCCCGTGAAGGACGCATGCATATCCTCGGCAAGATGCGCGATGCGATTTCGACTCCTCGTACCGAGCTGTCGGCGTGGGCTCCGCGCATGATCACGATGAAAATCAAGCCTGAGAAAATACGAGACGTGATTGGCAAAGGAGGTGAGGTTATTCGTGCCAGTACTGAGGAAACCGGAACAACGATTGATATCCAGGACGACGGCACTATCGTCATCGCCTGTGTTTCCTCTGAAGGGGGCGAGAGCGCCCGCAAACGTATTGAAGACCTGACTGCGGACGTCGAAGTGGGGCGCATTTACGACGGCACGGTACTCAAGCTGCTCGATTTCGGGGCAATTGTTAGCGTACTGCCCGGTCGCGACGGCCTGTTGCATATTTCCCAGATTGCTAACGAGCGGGTCAACAGCGTTACTGATCACCTTAAGGAAGGGCAGGCAGTCCGGGTTAAGGTCATCGAGGCCGATGAAAAAGGCCGTTTACGACTGTCAATGAAGGCGGTTACCGCCGCAGCGACTTCCGAGGCGCAGCCTGCTTCAGCTCAGTAACGGAAGTATCCAACCCAGCCTGCTGAACGACCGGCTATAAAAAAGGGGCCCAAAGCCCCTTTTTTATTTCGCGGATACAGCTATTTTGCGACCAGCTTTTCTCGCAATTCGTCGAGTGTCTTGCAGTCGATGCACAGAGTCGCCGTAGGGCGGGCCTCAAGGCGTTTGAGGCCGATTTCAACGCCGCATGAATCGCAGTATCCGTAGTCTTTTGCGGTGATTCGATCGATCGTCTCATCGATTTTTTTGATGAGTTTGCGCTCCCGGTCACGGTTTCTCAGTTCTAGGGACACGTCGGATTCCTGACTGGCACGGTCGTTGGGGTCGGCAAATATAGTGGCCTCGTCCTGCATCGTATGCACGGTGCGGTCGATTTCCCGCGACAGTTCCTGTTTCATTTCTTCGAGGATTGTCTTGAAATGAGCGAGCTGTCGCGCATTCATGTATTCCTCTTTGCCCTTGGGCTTGTAAGCTGGGTAATTCTTGAGAATTTCAGTGGCCATGAAGGGCTGTCTGTGAGTAAAAAAGAAGCTTTTATAGCTGAATTCGATACCCCTCGCAAGCAAGCGGGGCCCCGTTTTAGGGGGGGGCAATTGACGGTTTTGCAGGGGGTGGCGTATATTAAGATACTTCGGTTTCGGCAGGGAAACTTCCGGTGTTTGGCTTCCGAGTGCCCGTAGCTCAACCGGATAGAGCACCGGCCTTCTAAGCCGGGGGTTGTGGGTTCGAGTCCCGCCGGGCGCGCCACAGGCCGTTTTAACCAGCAGTTATTCCGCGGTGGCTGTAGCTCAGTTGGCAGAGTCCCGGATTGTGATTTTGGTTGTTCGAGACGCTAGCCCACTGACACTACAGTAATTGCTTCCTATACTTCGTTGATTTGCTCAATTCCTGTTCAAAGGAGTTGGCATAAGTCATCGTTCCGAGAGCGTTCTGGCAAGTGGGAAGTGCGCATCGTACGCAAACATTTCCCAACACAGTGCAAATCATTTACCACGCTGAAGCTCGCGCAGGCATGGGCCTGTCGCACTGAGGCTTCAATCGAGCAAGTTGAACTTGCGTCCCCCGTCACTCTTGCGTCTCCCATTAAACGTTGTCTCTCTTTCGTCACACCCCACAAGAAAGGCTGTGTCCAGGAAAAGTCGCGTCTTGAAGCATGGCTACGCCTACCCATCGCTGAACGGGATACCTCCAGCATCAAAAGCACAGAAATGGCAGCTTAGCGGCCTTTTTTAGGATGTCGCGCTCTTCGGTCACTCCCTTTAACTCCGGCTTCAACCGGCGCAGCTCATCGGGCTGCGATCGTGCCTGCAGCCGTTCAGCCTCCGGCACGCCGTATTGCTTGACCCACTGATAGAGGCTGTACGCCGACACCCCCAGCCGCTGCGCCACCCGGGCCACCGGATAACCGCCTTCTGTGACCTGTTTGACCGCCTCGATCTTCAACTTCTCAGCATATCGCATGCCGCTCATAACACCTCCTATTAGCCTCAAGTTTAAGACTCAAAGGTGTCTATCAAACTGGGGGCAATTCAAAGAGCAAGGCGTGAAGCTGGCTTATTCTTCGATCAGGATGGCTTTGATTTGTGAGCGTTGATCCCACATCTCCCATAAGGCTTTTTCAAAGTTCCTGGCGAATCGGGGCGTGTCAAATAGGGGCGACCTTAAGACACGCTCTCTGAGCGTCCCTCGTAGTTGAACAAGTCCGTCTAAGTCTGAGGCGAATTGAACTGCTTTGTTAACGTAGTCATTGAGGTCAGCGGCTATCCAATCGGAATTCCCTGCGTTGATAGCTATCGATTCACCTATATGAGACAGGAAACGATCTCCCTTAAGGGTCAACACAGGAACCGCCATCCATAAGGAATCTACAGAAGTGGTTCCGCCAGGATAGGGAAATGTGTCAAGGACAATGTCTACCCTCTGGTAGGCTTCAAAATAAGCCTCTCTGGATACGGGTCCTTCTAGGATTAAACGTTCAACAGGGATATCAAATTTCTGGAAGCGTCTTTTTACCTCTTCTACCAGCGAAAGATCGCCCAATTGCTTTGATTTGAGCAAGAGCTTAGACGAAGGAACCCTATGTAGTATGGATGACCAAGTCTCTACAACCTTATCGTTTATCTTCGACAGATTACTGAACGAACCAAAGGTGAGAAAGCCATTGCTCGAGGCTGGCAATGTAGAGACCGAAACTATATGAACAGGGGGCTTAAGACAGAGCCAGGTTTCA
>JAYOED010000013.1:38505-51110 GCA_038106575.1 Burkholderiales bacterium | reverse complement strand
ACGAAAAAAAACTCGCCCAGTCGCCGGACAGGCTGTATATGCACAGCACCAGAAAAGCCAGCGCCAGCCCCAGTCCGCTCAACGCTCCCCAAGCCAGTTTCATGCGAACACCTTGCGCAGGAGCGCGCTGAGCAGGTCGGCGATCCACACCAGTGCGACGAATATCAGTAGCATCGTCAGCACTTCCGCACCGGCGAGCATTTTCATCGACAGTTCCATCTGCTGCCCGAGACCGCCGGCACCGACAAAACCCATGACCACCGAGGCGCGAATCGCGCATTCCCAGCGGTAGATGGTGTACGACATCATTTCCGGCAGGCTGACCGGCAGCGCCGCATACCAGAAGGCCTGGAGACGACCTGCGCCGTTCTGCAGCAACACCGTCGTCGACTGGTTATCGGTCGATTCCAGTATCTCGATGTAGACCTTGCCGAGCATGCCGCCGTAGGTGATGCCGATCGCCATTACGCCGGCGGTGTCACCGAGGCCGACCGCGCGCACAAAAATCATCGCCCAGACGATTTCCGGAATACTACGTAGGAAAATCAGCAACCAGCGGATACCTGTTCGCACCATCGCCGGCAGTGCCGCCATGCGTCCAGTGGCGATACGTGAAATCGACAGGATGCGCGTTGCCGCCAGCGCCGAAGGCATCGCGATGGCAATCGCGATGGCACTGCCGACGGTGGCGATGGCCACGGTTTTCCATGCCGCCTCGAACACCAGTTTCAGAAACTCTGGAGACATCGCCGGCGGGAAGAAACTGCCGAGGAACTGTTTCAGCGCGCGCAGACTGGCTTCGCCCCACAGTGTCGCCGGATTGAACTCGGTCAGATAGCCCGCAGGCAGCAGCAGGGCCACAAACACGATCGCGACGGTCACCCTGCCGCGCCAGGCCGGATCGCGGAGCTCGTGCGCGACGCTCAGGTGCATCGACTGAGCCTGAGTACCGCCGCAGGCTCTTCCGGCAGGGTCTGCACCGATGCGTTGAGCTCCGCACCATAGAGATCAGCCAGTCGTTCGTCACTAACCTCGGACTGCGGTAGATCGAACACCACCCGCCCTGCCTTGACGCCGATCATGCGCGGAAACTTCGCCAATGCGAGATCCACCGCATGCAGACTGACCACCAGCGTTGCGTTGCGGGCCTTCGCCTCGCCCTGCAGCACCTCCAGCGCATTGAGCGCGAGCGCCGGGTCCAGCGAAGACACCGGCTCGTCGAGCAGCAAGAGTTCGGCATCAGATACCAGCAGCCGCGCCAGCGCCACGCGCTGGCGTTCGCCGCCCGACAGTTTGTCGCAGCGCAGGTACAGCTTGTCTTCGAGCCTGAACCGCGCCAATGCCGCACGCGCGACTTCAGCATCTCCGGGATAAATCAGCGAACGTAAGGCACGCCAGGTACTCCACTGCGGCAGCCGGCCGGCCAGCACCGCATGCACCACGCGCTGCCGTGGTGGTAGCGGCGGCAGTTGCGGCGCCAGAAACAGCCGTCGCCGCAGGTCATGCAGTTCGGCAGCGGCCAATTTCCATGGATCAACACCCAGAACTCGCACTGATCCCGCCGCGGGACGCAGCGCGCAGGCCAGCGTAGCGAGCAGCGTACTCTTGCCAGCGCCGGAAGGACCGATGACGGCGACCTGTTCGCCGGGCGCCAGAGTCAGCGTGATATCGTTGAGCGCGGGCGCACCAGTCGCATAGGACACCTGCACTCCTGAAAGCGCGGTGTCCCTATTTGCGACTAACTGGTTTTCCTGCACCAATGCTACTTTCGCAGACCGGCAGAACGTGCGGCCTTCTCGATGTTCTTGTAGTTTTCCACCTTGGTCGGCACGAAGCGGCTTGCGCGCTGCAGCTTCAGAATCGCCGCGTGCTCCGGATTCTTCGGATCAAGATCGAGAAATGCCTTGCGGATCTTGTCAACGAGACCCTTGTCTAGACCGCCACGCACCGTCCAGTTGTAGTCGTAGTACGGCGGCGTCGTGTGGAAGACCTTAACCTGCTTGGAATCGATGCGCTTCTCTTCAACCAGCTTGTTCCAGACCGAGATGTTCAGGGCGCCGGCATCGACCTTGCCTCCAGTAACCTGAAACGCGGTGGCGTCATGGGCGCCGGAAAACGCGATGCGCATGTCCTTGTCGGGATTAAGCCCCGACTGCAGCATGAACGAGCGTGGCATCAGGTGACCGGAGGTTGAGGACACCGAACCGAACGTGAAATTCTTGCCCTTGAGATCCGTCAGTTTGCTGATGCCGCTGTTGGCACGGGTGATAAACACCGAGCGGAATTTTTCATCCTCTGCGCGCTGTACCAGCGGAATGGCCGCCCCCTTGGTACGGATGTAGGCCTGCACGAACGTGAAGCCGCCGTACCACACCATGTCGATCTTGCCGGCGGCTAGTCCTTCGACCGTTGCGGCGTAGTCAGTCACCGGCGTGAACTTGATCTTCATGCCCGTCGCCTTCTCGAGATATTTCCCCAGCGGCGCGAACTTGCGCTGCAGTTCGGTCGGCGCCTCATCGGGTATAGCCGACACTTTAAAGGTCTGCGCCGCGGAAGCGGATGCCGCAAAAATCATGCCCAACATCAGCAACAAAATGCGTTTCATGTTCATCTCTTTCAGTAAAGCCGCGTGATTTCACGGTCGGAAAAAAGATTAAAAAAAGACCTCCCGAAAACCGGGATGCCGGTGAAACTACTGGAAAATTTCTGGGAAACCGTAATGCTGCGGAGAGGAACGGCGAGCTGCGGATGACGGGATTATATAGAACCGGCACCCGCAACCGGGTGCCGCCACCGCCGTTTGCCGCAGGCGTCCACCGCACTGCCCCAGCCGATGCTGCGCGACAGCGCCCGTGAACTGCGCCAGGTCAGACGTTCAAGTAGGACCATGATTGGTTGCCATGTAAGAAATTACCGCATATCGATCTACAGTTTTGATAGCAAAATTTAAGTCGCGACACAACCACATTCCTTGCAGGGATTATTCCCTGCACGCAAAATCCCTGATACGAAAGCCCATACCCAACAAGCAGATGAAATAGGTGGCACCGCCCGCGGTCACCAGCCATACCAGACAGCCGATCCGCTCCATCGCGCCCGCGGTCAGCCAGCTTGCGGTGGTACCGGATAGCAACCACAGCACCGCAGCCATCACGTAGACCGCCAGTGCCAGCTTGAGCGTGAAGCCGCCCCATCCCGGCTGCGGAATGTATATGCCGCGCCGGAGCAGTTCACGCAGCAGCAATCCAGCATTGAGGCAGGCGCCGAGACTGATCGCCAAAGCAAGTCCGGCATGGCGCAGCTCCCAGATGAACACCAGATTCATCAACTGGGTTGCCATCAGCGTGATGACTGCGATCTTCACCGGTGTACGAATATCCTGCTGTGCGTAAAAACCAGGCGCTAACACTTTTACCGCGATCAGCGCAGCCAGGCCGATCGAATAGGCAATCACCGCGCTGCGGGTGTTGATTACGTCATTGGCCGTGAACGCACCGTAATGAAACAGCGTGGTGACCAGCGGCACCGCCAGCAACGCCAGCGCAACGGCCGCCGGTACCGCCAGCAGCAGCGTCAGCCGTAGGCCCCAGTCCAGCAGTTCGGAATACGCCTTCACCGACTGCGCGGCATGATGTTTCGACAGGCTGGGTAGCAGCACGGTTCCCAACGCCACACCGAGCATCCCGGCCGGAAACTCCATCAACCGGTCGGCAAAGTAGAGCCAGGTCACGCTGCCTGTCACCAGGAATGACGCGAAGATGTTGTTGATCAACAGGCTGACCTGGCCAACGGATACGCCAAATACGGCCGGTGCCATCTGTTTGAGCACGCGGCGGACGCCTTCGTCAGCCAGATTCAGGCGAAAGCGCGGCAGCATGCCGATGCGTGCGAGAAATGGCAGCTGGAATGCGAGCTGTAACGCCCCACCGGCGAAAACCGCCCATGCCAGTGCCTTGACCGGCGGGTCGAACCACGGCGCAGCCAGCAATGCAAAGCCGATGAACGACAGATTTAGCAGCACCGGCGTGAAGGCCGGCACCGCAAACCGACTCCAGGTATTGAGTATGCCGCCGGCAAACGACGTCAGCGCGATAAATAAGATGTACGGAAACACGATGCGCAGCAGATCCGCCGTAAGTTCGAATTTCTCCGGCGAGGCGGTAAAACCCGGCGCACTGATACTGACAATCAGCGGCGCAGCCAGCATGCCCGCTGCAGTAACCACCACCAGAGCCAGGGTCAGCAGCGCGGCGACATGATCGACGAGCGAGCGCGTCGCCTCCTCGCCGCGCCGGTTCCTGTATTCACCCAGTATGGGTACGAAGGCCTGCGAGAACGCGCCTTCGGCAAATAACCGCCGCAACAGGTTGGGAATCTTGAAGGCGACGAAAAAAGCGTCGGTCATCAGTCCGGCGCCGAATATCCTCGCGATCACCACATCGCGCACGAAACCGAGTACGCGTGAAATCAGCGTCATACTGCTGACTGTCGCTAATGCTTTGATTAAATTCATTTATTCAAGGATGTGCTGCAGCGGAGATATTGTCCGGCGGCTTGCGAAAAAGGCTTGTTTTCATTATGATTGCGCCCTTTTTCCGAACGAAATCTGGAGTTTACATTACATGGCCAATATTGCTTCCGCCAAGAAAGCCGCGCGCCAGGCCGTCAAACGCCGCGCCCGCAATTCCGCACAACGCTCGGCCGTGCGCAGCGCCATCAAGAACGTGCGCAAGGCTATCGCCGCCAACGACAAGGCAGCTGCCCGCACCGTGTTCCAGAAATCAGTGAGTGTCATCGATTCGATCGCAGACAAGGACATCATGAACAAGAACACCGCCGCGCGGCATAAGAGCCGCCTGTCGGCCGCCATCAAGGCGATGGCGTAAAGACTGTCGTTTCAGCTTCCGGTCCGCTGTTCGCATTGCCAGAAGCCGCAGCTTTTAGCACTATATTTTCCGGCCGCTTGGCCTTGCCCCCGGGGCGCATTTCAGCTGATTGTCTCTGAAAAACTGCCGCAGGAAATCGAACGCATCCGGGTTGCGGCTCTCCAGCGCGCGACTCACCGCAACGCAGCTCAGGCCGCCGGCAAAAATCGGTTTCAGGAACGGCGAGTAGAACAGATAGCCTTCATCGAAAACCGCGAGCATGCTGCTAAGGCGCTCGACCCAGTCGCTGGGTAGGAACTTTTCACCGGTTCCAGTAATCCCCTGAATGACGATTTCAGGCCAACCTTCGAACATTGGGCAATCCCTGTTTTTATCTTGAAAAACCGTCCTCCAAAAATTTAGCAGAACATCCCCGTTTTCGGTCTCTAAAGCGGCTCAAATTTCACTTGCCAAGCTAAGCCGGGGTGATTGAGAATAATCCGGCCGGCGGCTGAAAGCCGCCGTATGTTTTTGTGGAGAATGTTGCCATGTCCCACCTGATGAACACCTACAGCAGGCTTCCGGTCGCGTTCGAGCGCGGGGAAGGCGTCTGGCTGTGGGACGCTTCGGGGAAACGCTACCTCGACGCACTCGGGGGGGTCGCGGTGAACGCGGTCGGTCACAGCCATCCGAAGCTGGTAGCAGCGTTGCGTGACCAGATCGGCAAGCTGATCCACACTTCCAACATCTACCAGATCGCAGCGCAGGAAAAACTCGCTGACCGCATTGCAGAAACTTCCGGCATGGACAAGGTGTTTTTCTGTAACTCCGGCGCAGAAGCCAACGAAGCGGCGATCAAGATCGCGCGCTATTACGGCCACAAGAAAGGCGTCGAGAATCCTGCGGTCGTTGTGCTCGAGAAGTCGTTTCACGGTCGCACCATTGCCACGCTGTCAGCCACCGGTAGCCGCAAGGTGCAGGCCGGCTTCGAACCGCTAGTTAGCGGATTCGTGCGCGTGCCTTTTGATGATCTCGAAGCGGTACGACGCGTAGCTTCCTCCAACCGCAACGTGGTCGCGGTGCTCGCCGAGCTGGTGCAGGGCGAAGGCGGCGTCAGCGTGTGCGGCAACGGCTATCTTAGGGGCCTACGCGAAATCTGCGACGCCAACGGCTGGCTGCTGATGCTTGACGAAGTCCAGACCGGCATGGGCCGTACCGGCAAGATGTTCGCCTTCCAACAATACGGCGTGATGCCGGACGTGATCACGCTCGCCAAGGGTCTCGGCGGCGGGGTGCCTGTCGGCGCCTGTGTCGCCCAAGGCGAAGCCGCGACGCTGTTCCAGCCGGGCAGCCACGGCTCAACCTTCGGCGGCAACCCGCTGGCCTGTGCGGCAGGCCTCGCTACGATCGACATCATCGAATCCGAAAACCTGTGCCAGAACGCAATTGACGTCGGCGCCTATATCCGCGCTAGCCTGCAGCGCGCGCTTACCGAAGCACCTGGCGTCAAGGAAATCCGCGGCAAGGGCCTGATGATCGGCATAGAGCTCGACCGGCCCTGCGGTGAACTGGTAAAAACCGCGCTTGATGCAGGACTCCTGATCAACGTTACCGCCGACAACGTGGTGCGGCTGGTCCCGCCGCTAGTCATATCGAAAGCGGAAGCCGACCAGCTGGTCGGCGAACTCGCTCCGATGATCCGCTCATTCCTGATGAAGGCTGGGCCGGCCGTCGCCTGAGCGGCCCGCGCTGATTATCATGTCCCTGCGCCACTATCTGCAGTTCAAGGACTTTACCGCCGCTGAATACGGGTATCTGTTCGAACGCGCGAGCTGGATCAAGGAGCGCTTCAAGCGCTACGAGCCTTATCTCCCGCTGCACGACCGCACGCTGGCGATGATCTTCGAGAAGCAGTCGACGCGCACGCGGGTATCGTTTGAAGCCGGCATGCTGCAGATGGGCGGTTCGGTCATTAACCTTACCTCCACCGACACGCAGATTAGCCGCGGCGAGCCGATCGAAGACATGGCACGGGTGATCACGCGCATGGTCGATCTGGTGATGATTCGCACCTTCGAACAGGAAATCATCGAGCGCTTCGCGGTACATTCGCGGGTGCCGATCATCAACGGCCTCACCAACGAATACCATCCGTGCCAGATCCTCGCAGACATTTTTACCTTCATCGAGCATCGCGGCTCGATCAAGGGCAAGACCGTGGCGTGGATCGGTGACTCCAACAACGTCTGCAACACCTGGCTACAGGCCGCCGAGGTGTTGAACTTCACCGTGCATGTATCAACGCCACCGGGATACGAAGTCGAACCCGAGCGCGCCGGACTCTACGGCACCGACCATTACGAGGAGTTCAAGGACCCGATGGCGGCGGTTAAGGGCGCCGACCTGGTCACCACCGATGTCTGGACCAGCATGGGCTTCGAGGAAGAAAACGAAGAGCGCCGCAGCGCCTTTGAAGACTGGTGCATCGACGCCGACATGATGGCCGCCGCGAAAAAAGAAGCGCTGTTCATGCACTGCCTGCCTGCGCATCGCGGCGAGGAAGTCACCGCCGACGTCATCGACGGCCCGCTAAGCGTGGTCTGGGATGAAGCTGAGAATCGCCTGCACGCGCAGAAAGCATTGATGGAATTCCTGATGCTGGGTCACGTGAAGTCCTGAAGCACCGCCTGCCGCGTTAAAATTGCTGCCCATGCGCTGCAATGCGGCACCTGCTCAGTTGAATTACCTCATTCGAAGAAAATGAAAAAATCAAATAAAATCAAAAAGGTAGTGCTCGCCTACTCGGGCGGCCTTGATACCTCGGTCATTCTCAAATGGCTGCAGGACGTCTACGACTGCGAAGTCGTCACTTTCACCGCCGACATCGGCCAAGGCGAGGAAGTCGCCCCGGCACGCAGAAAAGCCAAGATGTTCGGCGTCAAGCAGATTTTCATCGAAGATCTCCGCGAGGAATTTGTCCGCGACTTCGTATTCCCGATGTTCCGCGCCAATACCGTCTACGAAGGCGAATACCTGCTCGGCACCTCAATCGCGCGGCCGTTGATCGCCAAGCGCATGATCGAGATCGCACGCAAGACCGGCGCAGATGCGGTATCGCACGGCGCTACCGGCAAGGGCAACGACCAGGTGCGTTTCGAGCTCGGCGCCTATGCGCTGATGCCCAACGTCAAGATCATTGCGCCGTGGCGCGAGTGGGATCTGCTGTCGCGCGAGAAGCTTCTCGCCTACGCCGACAAACACGGCATTCCGGTCGACTACAAGAAGCGCAAAGGCGGGGCGCCGTATTCGATGGACGCTAACCTGCTGCACATCTCCTACGAAGGCGGCATTCTCGAGGACCCGTCGTTCGAGCCCGAAGATTCGATGTGGCGCATAACGGCATCGCCGGAAAAGGCGCCGAACAAACCGGAATACGTCGAACTCACCTACCGCAAGGGCGACATCATCGCCGTCAACGGCCAGAAGATGAGCCCTGCGCGGGTACTGACGAAGCTCAACCAGCTCGGCGGCAAGCACGGCATCGGCCGTCTCGACCTGGTCGAAAACCGCTATGTCGGTATGAAGTCGCGCGGCTGCTACGAAACTCCGGGCGGCACCATCATGCTACGTGCCCACCGCGCGATGGAATCGATCACCATGGACCGGGAAGTGCTGGCGCTGAAGGACGACCTGATGCCCCGCTACGCGCGGCTTATCTACAACGGCTACTGGTTCAGTCCCGAGCGCCTGCTGTTGCAGGGGTTGATCAACGAATCACAGAACACCGTCAACGGCACCGTGCGCGTCAAGCTCTACAAGGGCACGGTGACCACGGTCGGCCGCGTTTCGAAGACCGATTCGCTGTTCGATCCGGCTATCTCGACCTTCGAGGACGACAAGGGCGCCTACGACCAGGCCGATGCCTCCGGCTTCATCCGCCTCAATGCGCTGCGCATGCGCATTTCCGCCAACGCGCGCAAGCGCCGCGGCAAATAAACGCGAACGGGTCACTGTCATGTCACAATTTGACAATGTTTCAGTCATCAAGCAGGCCAACGTTTACTTCGACGGCAAATGCATCAGCCACACGGTTATCCTCGCCGACGGCGTTCGTAAAACAATCGGTGTCATCCTGCCGTCGGAACTGACTTTTAATACCGATGCACCGGAACGTATGGAAATCATTGCCGGCAGCGGCCGCTACAAGCTCACCGGCGGCGAATGGCAGAATCTTGTTGCCGGAAAAAGTTTTGACGTACCCGGAAAATCGAGCTTCGATATCGAACCCGCCGAGCCGCTCCATTACGTCTGCCATTTCGGTTAACGCGGCTGCGGTATTGCCGCGCCGCACCAATCGAGAAGGGGTGCGACGCGTATACTGCGCCCATGCAGCATCACAAGGAGGAAACATGCCTTCATTCGATATCGTTTCCGAAGTCAATCAGGTCGAAGTCCGCAACGCCGTCGACCAGAGCAACAAGGAAGTCTCCACGCGTTTCGATTTCAAGGGCTCCGACGCTCGCGTCGAAATCAACGACAAGGAAAAAACGCTGACCGTCTTTGCCGATGACGATTTCAAGCTCGGCCAGGTGCGCGACGTGCTGACCGCCAAGCTCGCCAAGCGCGGGGTCGACATCCGCTGCCTCAAGCTCGGTGACCCCACCCCCATCAGCGGCAACAAGATGAAACAGCCGATTACCGTGCGCGAGGGCATCGAGCAGGAACTGGCCAAGAAGATCGTCAAGCTGATCAAGGACAGCAAGATGAAAGTCCAGGGCAGCATCCAGGGCGACGTCGTGCGGGTCTCCGGCAGCAAGAAGGACCTGCTGCAGGACGCGATCGCTCTGGTGCGCAAATCGATCACCGATTTTCCGCTGCAGTTCAAGAACTTCAGGGATTGACGCCGCCGCGGCGGTCTCGCAGAATTCATTCGCATCATCCGGGGGCCGTGGCAGACCCCCCGTTCAGACGCTTTGAGTCCAAGTGCTGCCTTCGTATGCATTCGACATTGCGAAGGAAACGTTATGGATGCCAGCCTCACCCCTCAAGACCTGAGCAAACTCCACAGCGCCGACCCGGCGCCCCTGATCATCGACGTACGCCGCGAACCGGTATTCCAAGTCGCGCCCGGCATGATCGCCAACCCCGAGCGCCGCGACCCGGCAATAGTGGCCGATTGGGCCGGCAGCCTGCCGGGCGGCAGGCACATCTTCGTCTACTGCCTGCACGGCCATGAAGTCAGCCAGAACGCCGCCAGGGCATTGCGCGAACATTGCTACACCGCGCAATTTCTCGAAGGCGGCATCGAAGCCTGGCGTGCCGCCGGCGGTACCTTGCAGCTCAACCCGTCGCGGTCGTGAGTGCAACGGAACAGCAACCCCCGGCGGCGATCAGTTTCGCTGACGCCTTCCGCTTCTGGCTGAAACTCGGTTTCATCAGCTTCGGCGGACCTGCGGGGCAGATTTCAATCATGCACGACGAACTGGTCGAGCGCAGGCGCTGGATTTCCGAGCGCCGCTTTCTGCATGCGCTCAATTACTGCATGGTGCTGCCCGGCCCCGAAGCGCAGCAGCTCGCCACCTACATCGGCTGGCTGATGCACCGCACCTGGGGCGGCATTGTCGCCGGCGTATTGTTCGTGCTGCCATCGCTGTTAATCCTTATCGCGCTGTCATGGATCTACATGGCGTGGGGCAACGTGCCCGCCATCGCCGGCATGCTCTACGGGATCAAGCCGGCAGTCACCGCGATCGTCGTTTTCGCCGTGCTACGCATCGGTTCGCGCGCGCTGAAAAATGCCGCGCTGTGGGCGATTGCCGCAGCAGCATTCGTTGCGATCTTCGCACTGAAAGCGCCGTTTCCGCTTATCGTGATCGGCGCCGGCTTCATCGGTTACATCGGCGGCCGCCTGCGCCCCGCGCTGTTCGCCACCGGCGGCGGACATGGTGATGCGGGTAAATCACACGGCCCGGCGATCATCGACGACGACACGCCGGTGCCCGGGCACGCGCGCTTCAACATGCGCCGCTTTGTACAGGTGCTGGCGGTTTCACTGGCGATCTGGTTCGCCGGCCTCGCCGTCATCATCGCCGTGTTTGGCTGGGACAGCACGCTCACCCGCATGGGCTGGTTCTTCACCAAGGCGGCACTGCTGACCTTCGGCGGCGCCTACGCGGTGCTGCCCTACGTCTATCAGGCTGCGGTCGAGCAATACCACTGGCTCAGTGCGCCGCAGATGATCGACGGTCTCGCACTCGGCGAAACCACCCCTGGCCCGCTGATCATGGTGGTGGCATTCGTCGGTTTCGTCGGCGGCTGGACCACGCAATATTTAGGCGCGGACAGCCTGTTCGCCGCCGGTGCATTGGCGGCAACGGTGGTCACCTTCCTTACCTTCCTTCCGAGCTTCATGTTCATCCTGCTTGGCGGACCACTGGTTGAAAACACCCACAGCAACCTTAAATTCACCGCACCGCTGACCGGCATCACCGCCGCGGTGGTCGGCGTAGTGCTCAACCTCGCGGTGTTCTTTGCGTACCCCGTGCTGTGGCCCAAGGGACTGCAAGGTGCGTTCGACTGGCCGTCGCTGGCAGTCGGCATCGCCGCCTTCCTCGCTCTGTGGTGCAGGAAAATCAGCATCATGCCGGTAATCGGCGCCTGCGCCGCAGCCGGGGTGGCGTGGACGCTGCTGTTCAGCGCTTGAGACCCGCAATCCAGTGATCGTAGAGGCGGTCGGCAACCGCGTGCAGAGCCTGCACGTTGGCGTCCATGTTTTCTTCCATTTCAGCCGGTGACTGTACCGAAGCCACACGCGTGGCGAGCGCGGTGACCTCCCTCTTCCATTCCAGGCACCAGGTGCGGATCAGCTCCGGCGTCATCTCGACATGGCACTGCATTCCGAGGTGCGGGCCAAGTACATAGGCCTGGTTTGCGCAATACCCGCTCGACAGGATGCGGGTCGCGCCCTCGGGTATCGCGAAGGTTTCGCCGTGCCAGTGGTACGACGTGAAGGTTTTCAGATCGCCCAGCCAGTCACGCGCCTGCGGACCATCGATGACATTGACGCTCCCCCAGCCGATCTCCTTGACCGGGTTACGCATCACCGCCGCCCCCAGCGCCTTAGCCATCAGCTGCCCGCCGAGACAGTGGCCAAGCACCGGCACATCGCGTGCCACCGCATCGCGAATTAGCGCCAGCGCCGGCGCGATCCATGACAGGTGGTCGTTGACGCTCATCGGCCCACCCATGAAACACAATCCCGAAAAGGCTGATGCATCGGCGGGCACCGCTTCGCCGGCATCGATCCTGATCACCCGGTACGGCAGGTTTCGCCGCTTGAGAACCGAGGCAAAATAGCCCGGACCCTCGGTTTTCTTTTGGCGGAATATGGCGACCGGTTTCATCAAAGGACTCCGAATGCATTTGTGTAATCTTATTGCAATATTCTGCACTGCCCTGTTCAGCGCGCCGCCCTCGCTGGCTGCGGACGTCAGCGTGATCGGGCTGTTCGGCGGCAAGGCGGTCTGGTCATTCACAGTGGCAAACCGCGCATCGTCGCGGTCGGCTAGTCCACCCCCGAAGGCATACGGCTGGTCAGCGCCGACAGCAAGGTCACGGTCATCGAACATCAAGGCAAACGCCAGACGCTAGCCCCAGGCGGCTGAACGTCATCTGGTGGTGACGGCGGCGAAACTGTCGCGCTCTCCGCTGACGCGCAGGGCCATTAGGTCACGCTACATT
>JAYOED010000013.1:21218-38495 GCA_038106575.1 Burkholderiales bacterium | reverse complement strand
CGCAGCCTACAAGATCACGCTCGATACCGTGCGCCTCGGCGACATCACGCTACATTCGTTCGAGGCGGTGGTCATCGAGGGTGACAGACTCAGGGTCGCGCTGCTTGGCATGAGTTTTCTGAACCGCACCGAGATGAAACGCGACGGACATAGTTTGACGCTGACCAAGCGCTTCTAAACCCGCAACAGATTATTTTTTGCCGGTGTCGCCGCTCACAACCGACAGCAAGTGACCGAACTTGGTGCGCTTGGTATCGAGGTAACGACGGTTAGCGTCGCGCGGTGGGATGTCGACGGCAACGCGCTCGACGACCTTGAGTCCAAACTTCTCGAGCGCCGCGACCTTATCCGGGTTGTTGGTCATCAGCCGAACTTCGCGCGCGCCAAGATCGAAGAGGATGTGCGCGCCGGAGCGGTAGTCGCGCATGTCGGCGGCAAAACCCAGCGCGTGGTTGGCTTCGACGGTGTCGCTGCCCTCATCCTGCAGCGCGTAGGCGCGGATCTTGTTGAGCAGGCCGATGCCGCGGCCTTCGTCGAACATGTAGACCAGCACGCCGCTACCGGCCTGTTCGATCATCTGCAGTGACGCGTCGAGCTGCTCGCCGCAGTCACAGCGCTGGGAACTGAATACGTCTCCGGTCAGGCACTGTGAATGCAGGCGCACCAGCACCGGCTCGCCAGCCTTGATCTCGCCCTTGACCAGCGCGACGAAGACGTTGGATTCGAGACTGTCTGCGTAGATCACCAACCGAAATGTGCCGGCCTTGCTGGTCGGCAGCGCAGTTTCCGCCTTACGCCGGATCACGCGCTCGGTTTCGCGATATTCTGCAAGGTCGCTGATATTGAGAATGCGGATGTTGTGCTTAGCCGCGATTTTTTCGAGATCGGGCATGCGTGCCATGCTGCCGTCGGCATTCATGATCTCGCAGATCACGCCGGCGGGCTTGAGTCCGGCGAGCCGGGCGAGGTCCACAGCCGCCTCGGTGTGGCCGCGCCGCGCCAGAACCCCGCCGTCTACCGCGCGCAATGTCTGCAGGCGTCCCGGCCGGATTAAATCAGACGGCTTTGCAGTGTCGCTGATCGCCACTGCAATAGTGCGCGCGCGGTCTTGCGCGGACATGCCCGAGCTGACACCTTCACGCGCATCGATCGGGGTCGCGAACGCGGTACCGAACCGGGTCTGGTTGCCGCTGTCATCGGCAATCAGCGAAAGTCCGATTTGGCGCATGCGCTCTTCGGTCAGCGCCAGTGACACCAGGCCACGGCCTTCTCTTGCCATGAAGTTGATCGACTCGGGTGTCGCGCGTTCGGCGGCGACGAAGAGGTCGCCCTCGTTCTCGCGGTCGGCACTGTCGACGAGGATCACCATGCGCCCCTGCCGCACGTCGGGCAGCAGCTGCTCTATCGTAAATTCGCTGGTAGTGCGGTCGCTCATCGCGGTAGAACTACATTAATATTTGTTGTTATTAATTTTTTTGACATGCACCGCCTCAGTGTCTCGACGCAATTAGGCGCAGGAATTCGCCGCGGGTGACGTCCTTGTTAAACTCGCCGGTGAAGGCCGAGGTCGACGCGATCGAATGCTGCTTCTGGATGCCGCGCATGATCATGCACATGTGCTGGGCTTCGATCACTACCGCGACGCCGGCGGGATTCAGTGTTTCCTGGATGCAGTCGCGGATCTGCACGGTGAGCCGTTCCTGCACCTGCAGCCGGCGCGCAAATGAGTCAACCACGCGTGGCACTTTCGACAGTCCGACGATGCGGCCTTTCGGAATGTAGGCGACATGCGCCTTGCCGAAGAAAGGCAGCATGTGATGCTCGCACATCGAATAAACCTCGATGTCGCGCACGATCACCATCTGCTGGTATTCCTCGGTGAACATCGCCGACTTGAGGATGCCGGCGGGATCGAGGTCGTAGCCGTGGGTCAAGTACTGCAACGCCTTCGCCACCCGCTCTGGCGTCTTTACCAGGCCTTCGCGGTCCGGGTCTTCGCCGATTTCCTTCAGCACGCCGCGATAGTGCTCGGCGATGCGTTGTATTTTTTCCGGGTTGTAGTGGTCGTTGCGCGCGTAGCCGTCTATCGCGTTTTCTTCGCGCATATCCTGCTCGGGCGGGTTCTCACGGGGCCTCATGGCGCCTTGACCTTTGCGTAGCGCTCGCGGATCGAATGCGCGATACCGGTGGCGTCGAGTCCAACGCTGGCCAGTTGCAGCGACGGATCGCCCTGTTCAATAAATTTGTCGGGCAGGCCGAGCTGCAGCACCGGCGCGATAATGCGGTGGCGCTGCAGGGCCTCGATCACCGCGCTGCCGGCGCCGCCCATGATGACGTTTTCCTCGATGGTGACCAGCATTAAATGGGTCCTCGCGAGATCGCTGACCAGCTGCTCGTCGAGCGGCTTGACGAAGCGCATGTTCGCCACCGTGGCATCGAACTCGGCCGCGGCCTCCAGCGCCGGCGCCAGCATCGAACCGAAGGCCAGGATCGCGATACCACCCTTGCCCTGGCGGCGGACTTCGCCGCAACCGATTGGCAGCGCAGTCATTTCTTTCTGCACCGGCACGCCCGGACCGGTGCCGCGCGGATAGCGCACCGCTACCGGCGTGCTCATCTGGAACGCGGTGTAGAGCATCTGCCGGCACTCGTTCTCATCGGCCGGCGCCATTACCGTCATGTTGGGCAGGCAGCGAAGGTAGCTCAGGTCAAAGCTGCCATTATGAGTGGCGCCGTCGGCGCCAACTAGACCAGCGCGGTCGAGCGCAAACACCACCGGTAGATTCTGGATCTGCACGTCGTGAATCAGCTGGTCATAGCCGCGCTGCAGGAACGTTGAATAAATCGCCACCACCGGCTTGTAACCCTCGCATGCCACGCCCGCAGCGAAGGTCACCGCATGCTGCTCAGCAATACCAACGTCGAAGTAGCGCTTCGGATGCTGTATGGCGAATTTCACCATGCCGGAGCCTTCGCGCATCGCCGGCGTAATGCCAACCAGCCGCGGATCCTTCTCGGCCATGTCGCACAGCCAGTCTCCGAAGACCTGGGTATAGCTCGGCTTGCTGCCTGCCTTGCCGCCCGCCTTTCCGTTGGAGATGCCCGCGCGATGATCAAACTTCGACACGCCGTGATATAGGATCGGATCAGCCTCGGCCAGCTTGTAACCCTGGCCTTTGCGCGTGACCACGTGCAGGAACTGCGGCCCCTTCAGGCGCTTGATGTTGTTTAGCGTCGGCACCAGTGCGTCGAGATCGTGGCCGTCGATCGGCCCGATGTAGTTAAAACCGAATTCCTCGAACATCGTGCCCGGCGTGACCATGCCCTTGACGTGTTCTTCAGCGCGGCGCGCGAGATTGCCCAGAACTTTTTCACCAAGGCCCTTGGCAGTGGCGTAAAACCGGCCCGACATCAGCTTAGCCAGATACTTGTTGAGCGCGCCTACCGGGGGCGAGATCGACATGTCGTTGTCGTTGAGGATCACCAACAGGTCGACGTCCATGTCCCCGGCGTTGTTTAGCGCCTCGAACGCCATGCCTGCAGTCATCGCACCGTCGCCGATGATGGCCACCGCGTGGCGCGGCTCGCCCTTCAGCTTGGCCGCCACCGCCATGCCCAGCGCGGCACTGATCGAGGTGCTCGAATGTGCGGTGCCAAAGGTGTCGTAGACAGACTCGGAACGCTGCGGAAATCCGGAGATGCCCTGCCACATGCGCAGGCCCTTCATTGCCTCGCGGCGACCAGTAAGTATCTTATGGCCGTAGGTCTGGTGGCCGACGTCCCACACCAGGCGGTCCTGGGGCGTATCGAACACGTAATGCAGCGCGATCGTCAGTTCGACAGTGCCGAGGTTGGACGACAGATGGCCGCCGGTCTGGCTGACCGACTCCACGAGATACTGGCGCAGTTCCTGTGCCAGGCGCGGCAGCTGGCTGCGCTCAAGCAGACGCAGGTCAGCCGGGGACGCGACGGATTTGAGCAGCGCGTATTCCGGCCTGCCCTGATCCCCTGCCCTTTCCATGGTCAATGTTCCAGTCATGGCGTCATTGTCTCAGAACTTGCGCAGGACAATGAAATCGGCCAGTTGCGCCAGTCGCGCACCGCGATCGCCGAAAGGCTTGATCGCCTGCAGCGCCTGTTCGCGCAGATCAGCGGCCAACGCCTTCGCCTGAGCGACGCCCATCGCGCTGACGTAGGTCGGTTTGCCCTGTTCGGCGTCCTTGCCGGCGGTCTTTCCCAGCGTCGCAGTCGGTGCTTCAGCGTCGAGAACGTCATCGACGACCTGAAATGCCAGTCCGATGGCCTTGGCGTAACTGTCGATCCGCGCCAGGCCGGCCTCGTCAAGGCCGCCGTTGCAGCGCGCTCCGAGCGCGGCGGCAGCACGGATCAGCGCGCCGGTCTTGTGAATATGCATGAATTCGAGTTCGGGCACGGAGAGGATTTCACCTACCGCAGCCAGATCAATCGCCTGTCCGCCGGCCATGCCGCGCGAGCCGGCCGCAGTTCCAAGCAGTTTGATCATGTCGAGCTGCACCGCAGGATCATCCGCAAGCCTGTATTCGCCAAGCAACTGGAAGGCCAAGCTTTGCAAAGCATCGCCGACCAGCAGTGCGGTGGCTTCGTCAAATTCGACGTGACAGGTCGGCTTCCCTCGCCTCAGCACGTCGTCATCCATGCACGGCAGGTCGTCGTGCACCAGCGAATAGGCGTGGATGATTTCCACCGCGGCACCGGCCACGGTGACCCGCTCCGAATCGGCCTTTGACACTTCGCCGGCAGCGTAGGCCAGCAGCGGGCGCACGCGCTTGCCGCCGCTGAGCACCGCGTAGCGCATCGCCGCGTGCAGCCGCTCCGGCGCCATCTCGGCCGACGGCAGCACCCGCTGCAGGAACGCTTCGATGCAGTTCTGCCCGGTAGCCGCCCAGGACTGGAAATCGGGAGCAGTCACAAAAAAAGAACTTATTGTTCGGAAGCGCCGAAATTCTTCAGCACACCGTTTTCAAGAATTTTGACCTGCTGTTGGGCATCCTGCAGCTGGCTCTGGCAGACCTTAAGCAGCTCGGCGCCGCGCTTGTACGCCGCAAGGGATTGCTCCAGCGGCATCTGGCCTTCTTCCATGGCCTCGACGATTTTTTCGAGCTCGGCGAGTGCCGATTCAAAGGTCGGCGCGTTCTGGTTTTTGGGCGACTTGGGCATTGGGGAGGATCGCCTCAATGGCGGGACCGAAAGACTAACGCAATCATGGAGTTGCGGTCAACGCGCCAGTATAGCCGCACCGTGACTAACTAGCGCTTTGCGCCGCTTTCTACCCGGTCAATCACCGCCCGCGGTATCAGACTGAGTTTCACCAGCGGTTTCAGCGATTCGTCGCTGCTGGTCTTGCAGAATTCGCGCACCGCCAGAAACGCCCGCGCCGCTGCAGTGTCGTTCCAGAACCATTGATCGATGGCTTTCGCCGCGAGATTGCCAGGCTGAGCTGCGACAGCCTCGAAGTAGTAGGCCTTGATGTCATCACAGGCGCGCTTTAAGGCAATCCCGGCGGTCAGACCCATCACCGCCCGCGGAGCAGGCTGGTCTCCGAGATAGGCCCCTACATGACGAACGGCATCATCCACCGTGCCGAACACGCCGACCGTGGTGCGGCCACGTCGTTTACGCGCGAGGTCGTACCAAGGCGCCAGTTGCCCAACTTCGTCGCGAAACGCAGCGGCCAAATCACCGGCGGCGGACGCGGACGCAAAACTTACCGGACAGGCGAATCCGCTCTCTGAGGTAGACGAATCGGGCGCGTCCTCCGGAAAATCCTCCAACACCGGGCCCGCAGTCTTTTCAAACAGTGAAAGCAGGTGGCGCAACACCCTGGTCTGAAATGCCGGCGCGTTCGGTGCGCCGAACGGGCGGCCGAGCATAAACGGCACCCACAGCGCACGCGACGGCTTGATCGCCGCGGTCTGTTCGCGGATCAGGCTGATCTGCGCGGTCGGAACGCCTTCGCGTTCGATGTAGTGTCCAAGTGCGCCCACGGCGCACGTGCAGTTTGGTCAGACCGGACTCAACAGCACCGCATCGACGCGGTCCTTCTTCAGCAGGCCGGCGAGTTCTTGCGCCTTGGCCTCCAGTGCGCGGATCGGCGCCGCGCCCATGAACGAATAATGGAAATCTGAAACCGATCCCACCACGCCTTCGGCCTGCAGTTCGCACAGGCGATCTAGCGGAAACACCACATTGACGTCTTCCTGGAAGCCGCTGCGGTCAAAATTGACCGAGCTGTGGCTCATGAGCAGTTCGCCGTGCGGCGTGTCGCCAGGAATCACGCGATAGTCGGCGGCACCCGGCGGAAACGGACGGTCGCCGCGCACATGCACGCCGGAAGTGGTGATGATCGCCACCCGGCGCTCGCGCAACTGCGGCCCGGATAGGAACGGCGTATCACCGAAGTCGGGCAGATCCTTGATCTTGCCCAGGTGATGCTGTCGCTCGAATTCTGGCAGATCGCTAAGTCGCGCCATGATTTCCCTTCTTTTTTCCGCTCCAGCGTTCAGCGCTAGTGCTTGCCCACGTTCCAGCCGCTCTTCGCCAAATGTTTTTCACCCACCTCGATGGGCTCTTCCTCGAGTGGCGTGGCCATGGTGTCGTTCCAGCGGTTTAGGAAACCGAAATTGGCGATGACCGCCACGATTTCGACGATCTGTCCCTCGTTCCAGTATTTCTTGAGTTCGACGAACATCTCGTCGGTCACCGCGTTCGGCTGGGCCGCGCCGGCGATCGCCAATTCGAGCGCTGCGCGTTCAGCGTCTGTAAACAACGGATTAGTACGGAACTCCCATATCGCTTCGAGTTTCTCTGCCTCGATGCCCAACCGGAGCGCCGCCCCGGCAGTGTGGGCCATTCAGTAATGGCAGCCGTGCGCGCGGCTGGCGACATGCGCCAGCAAGCGCTTGAATGCCACGGTGACTTCGCCCTGGGGATCCCAGACCGCGGCGGCAAGCTGGGACAGCGCCTGCACCAGCTTCGGCTTGCGCTGCATGATCAGCACGCTGTTGGGCACGAAGCCCAGCGTCCTGGTATACGTCTGGAATGCCCCCGCAAGTTCCGGTGTGGCGTCGATTGGAAGCGGCGCGAGCCGCGGATCAGGTCTAGATGGTTTCAAGTCGATGACTCCTTGGTTTGAAGACAGGCCAGCAGCATGCCGGCAACGGATTCGAGCACGACGCGGTCGGGATTGGCCTTGCCGACCAAACGCAGTCCCTGGATGCCCGCCACCAAGAAGCGGGCGATGGAGGCAGTATCTGCAACCGTATCGAGTTCACCGTGTGATTGTGCCTTTACGATTGCCGTTTCGAAAATGTTTTCGATTTTCTGCATGCTCTGGCGCACCCGCGATGCGGTGGCCTGGTCATGGCGCGCTAGTTCGCCGGCACAGTTGCCGATGAAACAGCCGCTTCGGCCGGGACCGGCGACAATGCGATCGATCAGTTCAGCGACAAATCCGGCGACGGCCTCGCGCACCGGCAGCGGACGCGACAGCGAGGCGGTCACCCGCGCAACGGCCTGCTGTTCGTAGCGCTCCAGCGAACGGTGCAGCAAAGCACGCTTGCCGCCAAAAGCCGAATACAAACTTGAACGACTGAGTCCGGTGGCCACGCACAGGTCATCGAGCGACGTGGCCTTGTAACCCTTGGCCCAGAACGCCTGCATCGCGCGCTCAAGCGCGATGTCGGTGTCGAATTTGCGCGGCCGCGCCATCAGCGCACCGCGCCTGCAGCGAGACCGTCGAGCGGCTTGCGCACCAGGCTCAGCCAGCTGTTGGGAACATAACCGCGGCTCTTGCGCGACTTTTCAAAATCAGACGGGAATTCCGCAAGACGCTCGGGTGAAGCGGGAAAAAGACGGGACATTGATGATTCTTGTTGGTCAATTTTGAGGTCGCCTATTATAGAATGATCGTTCCATAATTCTAGAGCGCGCCGGCCGCCCTTGATGACGGCGATGACCACTCAGGAACATTGCCTTTATCTTAATCATTTAATCAATAACTTGAATACTAACAGCGGCCGATGGTCTCACCCGGTCTTACAGCCAGCGCTTAAAATACGCGATACGAAAAAAACATCGACGATCGGGGACTATCAGACTGTGTGTGATGTTCTGACTCGGGACGCGAGATGAACAACAACAAGCACCAGGCGACGGAGATCTGAGACATGCATGCCATCCTGCCCCTGCTGGAATCTGGCTCTTTTCCCGCGATCAGCCGTCGTGCCACTGAAACCCTGCAAGTCAACCTCGGCTATAAGTGCAACCAGGCCTGCCTACATTGCCACGTCAACGCAGGACCGACACGCACCGAGATGATGACCCAAGAAACCGTGCACGAAGTTATCGCCTGCCTGCAGTCAGCCGGGATCAAAACGCTGGACGTGACCGGCGGCGCGCCTGAACTCAATCCGTATTTCCGCTCCCTGGTCACCACCGCCCGCAATCTCGGTATTGCGGTCATGGACCGCTGCAACCTGACCATCCTGCTCGAACCAGGACAGGAAGACCTGGCCAGATTCTTCGCCGGGCATCAAGTGAAAATCGTCGCTTCCCTGCCCTGCTATCTCGAAGACAACGTCGACCGCCAGCGCGGCAAGGGTGTTTTCGAGACCAGCATCCGCGCACTGCAGCGCCTCAATGCAATGGGCTACGGACAACAAGGATCAGGGCTCGAACTTGATCTGGTCTACAACCCGCAGGGCGCCGTGCTGCCGCCGGCGCAACAGTCGCTGGAACGCGATTACAAGCAGCGGCTCGGCGATTTCTACGGCGTGACGTTTAACCAGCTCTACGTACTGACCAATATGCCCATCCAGCGCTTTGGCAGCACGCTGGTTTCCAAAGGTCTGTTCAACGACTACATGATGCTGCTTAAGAACGCTTATCAAGACGCCAATCTGGAATCGGTGATGTGCCGTTCGCTGGTGTCGGTGGACTGGCAGGGCTACATCTATGACTGCGACTTCAACCAGATGCTCGGCTTGCCGCTGGCATGGAAGGGCAAACCGCGCACCCACCTCCGCGACCTGATCGGCTCCGACCTCAACCGCAACCCGATCACGGTGCGCGATCACTGTTTCGGCTGCACCGCGGGTCAGGGTTCAAGCTGCGGCGGCGCACTCGCCGCTTGATGCCGCTGAATTGATCGGCAACACCAATAAACGGACACGGGCATGATCGAATCGGCTTTCGCCATTTATTTCTGGGGATTCCTGCTGCTCTACGGCGGCGTGATGTATGCCGTATCTCCGAGCTCCCGTTCAGAAGCCAGCTTTTTCTCGGGCAGCGACGATCAGGGCCGTCCCGCCACGGAATGGGCGCTGATGTGCAGCATCTTCATCAGCTGGATCTTCGCGAAATCGGTCACCAATGCCGCCAACCTCGGCGCTGCCTATGGAGTCGTCGGTGGACTGGCCTATGCGACCTACTGGCTGTCGATTCCCGTCGCCGGCATCGTCATCTACTGGCTGCGCACCCGCCACGGCGCAACGGGGCTGGTACCGTTCCTGATCGGGCGCTACGGCCGTCTCGCCGCACTGGCATTTACGCTGGCGATCTTGATCCGCCTCTACAACGAAGTCTGGAGCAATACCGCCGTGGTCGGCGCCTACTACGGCAAGGCCGGCGAGTGGACCTTCATCGGTTCCGCGCTGCTGTTCACCGCCGCGACGCTGGTTTACAGCCTCAAGGGCGGGCTGCGCAGTTCGATCGTGACCGACGTCATCCAGGCGGTCATGTTCGTAATGGTGCTGGGGTTCGTGCTGCTCCTGATCCTGCCCCAGCACGGCATCGGCACGCTGCTGTCGACCGGATCGTTCCGGCTCAACGCGGGCGTTGACCTGCTGCTGGTCGCACTGCTGCAGGTCGTCTCCTACCCGTTCCACGATCCCGTGCTCACCGACCGCGGGTTCATCACCCGTGAAAAAGCCATGCTGCGCGCCATGGTTGTGGCCGGCGTGCTCGGCTTTTTCTGCATCCTGGCGTTCAGTCTGGTCGGGGTACACGCCCGGATCGAGGGACTGCCCGGCGGCGACAACATGCCCGGTTCGGTAGCGCGCACGTTCGGTATCACGCCCTACCTGCTGATGACAGTGGTGATGATCATGGCCGCCGGTTCGACGCTGGATTCGACGTTTTCTTCCGTCGCCAAATCGATCGGCCAGGAACTGCCGATGCTCGCCGGACGCAAACCCGGTTCGCGCGCAATCATGATCGGCATGTGGACGATGATCGCTTTCGCCGTGCTCGGCAACCTGCCGATGATCGCCGGCACCGACATCCTCAAGGCAACGACCATCAGTGGCACCATGGTGATGGGCCTCGCACCGGTATTTCTGCTGGCGCCGCTGGTGAAACATTCGCCGTGGAGTTTCCATCTGGCGTTCTGGCCAGGTGTCGGGCTCGGCATGATGCTCGCCAGTGGCGGCATTCCTGCTTCCTGGGCCATCGGCACCGGAAAATATGCGTTGCTTCTCGGCACCAATCTATACGGACTGCTGATCTGCTGTGCCGGATTCATGTTGCCTCTGATCTGGCGGCGGCTACGCGGTTGAGCTGAATGGACATTACGACGCCAGGACGCGTCTGTCCGCTGCACTATCGTTACCCGTCTTCGGTGCTGGCGCGAGAACCGGATATCCGCGCTGATGCGCTGTACGTGATCGGCGGACTGTACGGCAATAGACCTGCGCTCGATGCCATACAGCACATGGCACAAGCGGAACCGGCGCCGGTCACCCAGATCTATAACGGCGATTTCAACTGGTTCAACAAGGACGAAGCCGGCTTTCGCCGCATCAACGAAACCGTACTCGCGCACCATGCGTTGCGCGGCAACGTCGAGACCGAACTGGCCGCAGACGATGCTGCCGCGGGGTGCGGCTGCGGCTATCCGGACAGTGTCAGCGACGCCGAAGTGGCACGATCGAACGAGATCCTTCTGCAGTTGCGTGACACCGCCAAAACATTACCGGGCCTGCGGACGCAGCTGGCGGCGCTGCCCATGCACAGGGTCGTCGCCGTGGCAGGCTTGCGCGTCGCCATTGTCCACGGCGATTGCGAATCGCTGGCGGGCTGGCATTACGATGCCGGCATACTCTCCGGAAATACTGGGCGCCTGCGGCAGCACTTCGCCGACACCCGGGCGCACATCATCGCCAGCAGCCATACCTGCCTGCCCGTGGCCACGACCATCGATACGGCATCCGGAACCTGTGCCCTGTTCAACAACGGCGCCGCGGGCATGCCCAATTTCGCGAATACCCGTTGCGGCATCCTGACCCGCATCGCCACCACACCGTCACCTCACACGGCCACGCTGTATGGCACACGCATCGGGAATGTCCATGTCGATGCCGTCGCCATCGAATACGACCACGAGCGCTGGCAAGGGGAATTTCTTGCCAACTGGCCTGTTGACAGTTCGGGACACCAGTCATATTTCGACCGCATCGTGCGGGGACCACGCCATACGCCGGAAGCCGCGGTCTCCGGTAATGTAAGGCTGCGCCGCGCCATTCGACCGATGTCCACTTGCGCCTGAGGACAAACAATAGTGAAAAAAAGTAAACTGTTGCTGGCACTGCTGCTGATCGCCGCAGTCGCCGCATTCTTCGTTTTTGACCTGAAGCAGTATTTCACGCTCGATTACTTCCAGACCCAGCGCGCCGCGATCGATGCCGAATTGCAGTCCCATCCCCTGCGGTCTGCGCTGCTGTTTTTCGCGGTCTATGTCGCGGTAACCGGATTGTCACTACCAGGCGCTGCGATCATGACGCTGGTCGCGGGCGGGGTATTCGGCCTGCTTTGGGGCACGGTCATCGTGTCTTTCGCTTCGACTATCGGCGCGACACTGGCCTTCCTGGTCTCGCGCTTTTTGCTGCGGGACTGGGTCCAGGAGAAATTTGGCGACAAACTCAAACCCATCAATAACGGCGTCGTCCGCGAAGGTGGGTTCTATCTGTTTGCGTTGCGCCTAGTTCCGGTATTTCCCTTTTTCGTGATCAACCTGATTATGGGGCTCACATCAATCCGGACACTGACGTTTTACTGGGTCAGCCAGGTCGGCATGCTGGCCGGTACCATCGCCTACGTCTACGCCGGCACCCAGCTCGGTGAATTAAGGTTTTCGGCGGGGCTGCTGTTCGCTTTTGCACTGCTCGGCATTTTCCCGCTTATCACCAAGAAAATCCTGGATGCGCTGAAGGCGCGCAAGGTCTACGCCGGCTGGAAACGCCCGGCAAGCTATGACCGCAACCTGGTCGTCATCGGCGCCGGATCGGCCGGACTGGTGTCCGCTTACATCGCCGCGGCAGTCAAAGCGAAAGTGACGCTCATCGAGAGGCACAAAATGGGCGGTGACTGCCTGAACACCGGCTGCGTACCGTCGAAAGCACTGATCAAGTCGGCCAAGCTGGTCGCGACCATGAAACAGGCCCACGCCTACGGCCTCAAGGATACGAACGTCGAGTTCAGCTTCGCTGACCTCATGGAGCGCGTACAGCGCGTCGTCCGCGAAGTTGAACCACATGACTCCATCGAACGCTACACGTCTCTAGGCGTCGAATGCATCACCGGTGAGGCCAGGATCACTTCGCCGTGGGCGGTCGAAGTGAAAACCGCGACCGGATCGCAGACGCTGACCACACGCGGCATCATCATCGCCGCCGGCGCCCGCCCGTTCGTGCCGCCGATCCCGGGTATCAATGAAGTCGGCTGCCTGACCTCCGATACCGTTTGGGACCTGCGCGAACTGCAGAAACGGCTGGTGGTGCTGGGCGGCGGTCCGATTGGATCGGAACTGACCCAGTGCTTCGCACGCCTGGGCTCGCAGGTGACCCAGGTCGAAATGCTGCCGCGAATCATGATCCGCGAGGATCCGGAAATCTCCGACATGGTGATGGCGCGCTTCCGTGAAGAAGGCGTCAATGTACTGGTCAACCACAAGGCGCTGCGTTTCGCGGTCGAAAACGGCGAGAAGGTTCTTTATTGCGATTATCAGGGTTCCGAAGTACGCATCGCCTTCGATGCCCTGCTGTGCGCGGTCGGTCGCGTCGCCAACACTTCAGGTTACGGCCTCGAGGAACTCGGCATTCCCGTCACCCGCACGCGCACCGTAGAAGTCAATGAATTCCTGCAGACGAAATACCCCAACATCCTCGCCTGCGGCGACGTCGCCGGCCCCTACCAGTTCACCCACACCGCCGCACACACTGCATGGTACGCCGCGGTCAACGGCCTGTTCGATCCGTTCAAGAAATTCCGCGCTGATTTTTCGGTGATCCCCTGGGCTACGTTCACCGATCCGGAAGTGGCGCGCGTCGGTCTCAATGAAACCGAGGCGAAAGAAAAAAACATTCCCTACGAAGTTACCACCTACGGCATCGACGACCTCGACCGCGCCATCGCCGACGGTACTGCCCACGGCATGGTCAAGGTGCTGACTGTGCCCGGCAAGGACAAGATATTGGGCGCCACCATCGCCGGCGAGCATGCCGGCGACCTGATCATCGAATTCGTCACCGCGATGAAGCACGGCATCGGCCTCAACAAGATCCTCGGTACCATTCACATCTACCCGACCCTGGCCGAAGCCAACAAGTATGCAGCGGGGAACTGGAAACGCGCGCATGCACCCAAGGAATTGCTTGACTGGGCAGAAAAATTCCACGCCTGGCGCAGAGGCTGACCGACAGCCTTCTTTTTGACCATAATGAAGAAAATACTACTGACACTGCTGCTGACGCTGATCTCCCAGCTTTCCGCGGCCCAATCCTTCGATCACGATCACAAGGCCTGGACGGCACTGCTGAAGAAGTACGTCGTACTTCTCGACGGTAGCAAAGCCTCGCAGGTACGTTACGCCGATATTGCCAGGGACCGCGCAGCGCTGAAGGCCTACCGCGAAGTACTGTCGGCAGTCAGCGCGCAGGAATTCGCCGACTGGACCAAGCCGCAGCAGATCGCCTTCCTGATCAACGCCTACAACGCCAACACCATTGAAAAGATCCTCGCCCGCCATCCGGACATCCGCTCGATCTGGGATTTCGGAAAAATCTTTGACAACCCGTTCAAGAACAGGTTCTTCTGCCTGCTCGGCAGGGAGTTTTCGCCAGACATGGTTGAACATGAAACGCTGCGCAAGCCCGGCAGCTACAACGAGCCGCTCCTACAATTCGCTGTGAACTGCGTATCGGTCGGCTGCCCGATGCTGCGCGAGGAAGCCTACGTCGCATCCAAACTGGATGCCCAGCTCGAGGAACAGACAAAACGGTTCCTTTCTGACCGCAGCCGTAACCGCTATAACGCACAGTCGAACACGCTGGAGGTTTCCGAAATCTTCAAATGGTTCAGTGAAGACTGGACTAGCGGCTATCGCGGCTTCGAAGGCAAGAATCCGCAGATGCAGTCGCGCGAGCAGTTTTTCGCCGGTTACGCGACACTGCTGACCGACAATCCCGCACAGCAACTGTTCATCACCAGCCGTAAAGCAGGCTTTACGCACCTCGACTATCATTGGACGCTGAACAACATCCGCAAATAATCAAGGGCCCGCCCCCACTTAAACCGTGTCGCTGTCGATCATTATCCCGGCGCTCAACGAAGCCGACAACATTCTGCAATTGCTTGACGGCCTGCAGCCGCTGCGGCGGCGCGGCGTCGAAATCGTCGTCGTCGACGGCGGCAGCACGGACGCCACAGCAGCACTGGCGCAAACCGCCGCTGACCGTGTGCGGGCATCGCCGCCGGGCCGCGCGCGCCAGATGAACGCAGGCGTTGCTGCAGCGCGCGGAGAAATCCTCTGCTTCCTGCACGCCGATTCACAGCTGCCGGAGAATGCGGACGACCTGATCATCGACGGCATGTCCTGCGCCCGGCGCAGCTGGGGCCGGTTCGATGTGCGCATCACCGGCAGCCACTTCATGCTCCGCGTCATTGCCTGGATGATGAACCGGCGCTCGCGCCTGACCGGCATCGCCACCGGCGACCAGGGCCTGTTCGTGACCCGGTCGCTGTTCGAGGCCGCAGGTCACTTCCCCGAAATCGCGTTGATGGAAGATATCGCTTTCTCCAAAAAACTCCGGACATATGGACAGCCTCTGTGCATCGCTCACCCGCTTACCACTTCCGGCCGGCGCTGGGAAACACACGGCTTGTGGCGCACCATGCTGCTGATGTGGCGGCTGCGCCTGCAATACTGGCTGGGTGCCGATCCCGATAAACTCGCTTCGCATTATGCAAGACACAAATCCTGACTGCGCAATCCTGGTCTTTGCCAAGGCGCCTGTGGCCGGCAGTGTCAAGACGCGCCTGATTCCGCTGCTCGGCGCCGAGGATGCCGCAACGCTGCACCAGCGGCTGCTGTCCCGGACGCTCGCGGTTGCACGCAGCGCCACCCTTGGTGCACTCGAGCTCTGGTGCACACCTGACATTTCGCACCCGTTCCTGCAAGCCATGGCCCGCGAACACCACACCGGCCTGCAGCGGCAGCACGGCGATGATCTCGGTGCGCGCATGGCGCATGCCTTCGCACAACGCCTGCGGCAATACCGTCGCTTGATCTGCATCGGAACCGATTGCCCGGTATTGACTGCGCGGCATCTCCAGGCCGCAGACTCGGCGCTGCGTAGGGGCGATGATGCCGTGTTCGTCCCCGCCGAAGACGGTGGCTACGCGCTGATCGGCCTGGGAAGCCCAGCGCCGCAACTCTTCGATGGCATTGCCTGGGGCGAATCCCGGGTCATGGCACAAACCCGCGAACGCCTACGCGCAAATCACATGCGCTGGTGCGAACTGGAAACCCTGTGGGACATTGACCGCCCAGAGGATTATCAACGGCTGCAACAATCTGGACTGCTCGATGATGCGACCGCGTCGACTTAAGTGGCTTTTGTTCGTCGCCACGATTGTGGCCGGCGCTGCTTTCGCCGTCGAGGATCAGGTAACGGCCGCTCTCTTTTCAGCGCTGCGTCCCGGAGACGCGCTGCCAGCCAGCTGGACGCTCAGGGATTCCCCGAACATCAAGGCACATACTCGTTATGCGCTGGTCGATGACGGCGGGGTGACCGTGCTCCGCGCCGAAGCCTCTTCCGCCGCAGCTGGACTCGGCCGCAACCTGTCCGTCAATCCAGCGCAGCACCCGTGGCTGCGCTGGCGCTGGAAAATCAGCAATCTGATTGAACAAGCCGACCTGAACACCAAGGAAGGGGACGATTTTCCGGTGCGGCTGTATGTAACGTTTGATTACCCGCTGGAGAGGCTGTCTTTCTTCGAGCGCAACAAAATCCGGCTCGCCCGCGCTTTCTTTGATCCGGAACTGCCTGCGGCAACGCTGTGCTACGTGTGGGACGGCAAGGCACCGGCGCAATCGATTGTGCCCAGCGTCTATACCGACCGCGTGCGTCTGATAATTGCCGAATCGGGACCCGCCCGCGTCGGCCAATGGGTGGTCGTTGAACGCAACATCGCCGAGGACTTCCGCGCGGCCTTCGGGGAGGAAGCACCCCCGGTCAGCGGCGTTATTGTCGCTACCGACACCGACAATACTGGCGCGAAAGCAACAGCGTTTTTTGGTGATATTTTATTTTATAAACAGACACTTATAAATAAAACGCCTGGCAAGACGCCAGCGCCCTGAAGAATTTTTATTGCCTTTTGATGGCCCCTGGGAAAGAATAGCCCCTCATTTTTGCCGCGGGTTCCACGTCTGAATCCACATTTAGATTCAAGACCTTGAAGCATTTTCGAAGGTTGACTAACCACTAGTATTGCCCGCTGCATGTCCGACCTCTCCAGCGTCACCGCCTTTCAGGCAGCCGCATCGCAACTCCCCGCTCACTGGTACTTTGATCCGCGGATTTTTGAGATCGAGCAGCGGCTGCTGTTCGATAACGGTCCGGGATACATCGGCCATGAACTGATGGTGCCCAACACCGGTGACTATCATGCGCTGGCCTGGCAGGACAACGCACAGGCCCTGGTGCGCAATGCTAGCGGCATCGAACTGCTGTCCAACATCTGCCGCCACCGTCAGGCAGTCATCCTCAAGGGCCGCGGCAATGCACGTAACATCATCTGCCCGCTACATCGCTGGACTTACGGACTTGACGGCAAGCTGCTGGGTGCGCCGCACTTTTCCGACAATCCCTGCCTGGATCTGCAGCGCACACCACTGAACAGCTGGAACGGGTTGTTGTTCAGCGGTCGCCGCGACATCGCGCGCGACCTGGCCAGCCTTGG
>JAYOED010000013.1:9401-21208 GCA_038106575.1 Burkholderiales bacterium | reverse complement strand
TCGACCTCGAGGACTATCACGTCGAGCCTTTCCATCCCGGGCTCGGCCATTTCGTCAACGTATCAGATCTGCGCTGGGAATTCGGCGACTGGTACAGCGTGCAAACCTGCGGACTGAACAACGCTCTGGCATCTCCGGGCAGTCCGGTGTACAAGCGCTGGCACGAGCAGGTGATCCGATACGGCGAAGGCCGGCAGCCGGCGCACGGCGCAATCTGGCTGACTTATTTTCCCAACATCATGGTCGAGTGGTACCCGCATGTGCTGGTGGTCAGCACCATCGTGCCGCGCGGACCTGAGGCCTGCAGCAACATCGTCGAATTTTATTATCCCGAAGACATCGCGCTGTTCGAGCGCGAGTTCGTCGAGGCAGAACAGGCGGCCTATCGCGAAACTGCGGTGGAAGACGCCGAGATCATCGCCCGCATGACCGAGGGCCGCCGCGCTCTGTGGCGCCAGGGCCGCAATGAAACCGGACCCTACCAGTCACCACTTGAAGACGGCATGGTGCATTTCCACGAATTTTTGCGGCGCGAAGTCGCACCGGTAGTGACTGTTATTTAATTTAATAAAATCATATATTTATATATGATCCGCGGCTTACAGAAACGCCGCGAATTGTTTTTGCGCTTGAGGCTCCTAGAAAACGTTTGCTACCTTTGCCCTCCCGACTTCCCCTGCTCTACACAACGGCATGACTTATACGACGCTGGTCAGCGTAGAAGAAACCGCGGCTCATCTTGACGATCCGGACTGGATCGTCTGCGATTGCCGCCACGATCTAACCAATTACAGCGCAGGTTACAAGGCCTACCGCGCCGGCCATATCCCGGGCGCCCGTTTCCTGCATCTGGATGTCGACCTGTCCGGTCCCAAGACCGGGCTCAACGGGCGTCATCCCCTGCCGCATCCCTCAACGTTCTGCCTGCGACTGGGCGCAATCGGCATCAACAATCACGCCCAGATCGTTGCCTACGACGAAACCGGTGGTGTCTATGCTGCTCGCCTGTGGTGGATGTTACGCTGGGTGGGTCACACCCGCGCGGCCGTACTCGATGGTGGATGGCAGGCCTGGAGCAAGGCCGGAAAACCGGTGACCGTTGAGCAACCGGTTTTCGAAGCCACCACATTCAGCGGACGCGTTCAGGCGCAGTCGACAGTCGACTGCGGTCAAGTCCTCAACCACCTTGAGGACAAAAAAACCTTGATCATGGATGCGCGATCTAATGACCGTTTTCGCGGAGAAAATGAAACGCTGGATCCAGTTGGCGGACATATTCCCGGTGCAGTGAACCGCTTTTTCAGGACAAACCTGGGCGAAGATGGACGCTTTAAGCCGGCTGAAAAACTGAAGCAGGAATTCACTTCAACGCTCAATGGCCTATCGCCGCAACACATCATCCATCAATGCGGATCGGGCGTGACCGCATGCCACAATCTGCTGGCCATGGAAATTGCGGGGTTGGGCGGATCACGACTCTATCCCGGCTCGTGGAGCGAATGGGTCAGCGACCGCCGCAGGCCGGTGGCCACCGGCACCGGCTGACTGTCACCGCAAAACGCGGCGGGCAATGTCACTGCTTGCGGACCTAATTCTCTTCGTTCATTCTCTGTTCGCGGCCTTTGTCGTCGCCGGACTGCCGCTGGTGTGGATTGGCGCCATTTTCGGCCGGCGCTGGGCACGACATCGCGGATTCCGGCTGGCACATCTTGCCGCCATCCTCGTCGTTGCTGCCGAATCTCTGGCTGGCATCTGGTGTCCACTGACCACCTGGGAAGACGCGCTGCGCGCTAACGTCGAAGAGAAAAGCTTCGTCGCACGCTGGATACACCGGCTGCTGTTCTACGATCTGCCGCCCGAATTTTTCACCGCGGCCTACGTGCTGTTTGCTATGCTCGTCGCACTGACCTGGTGGCTGGTTCCTCCACAGCAGAAACAAACCGCGCAAAAAAACAGGGGCGCCAAAGCGCCCCCATTCAGATTACGCGAATAGCTATCGAACCGTTGCGAGCAGGTTCATCACACCAGAGCGTCGGCCCAGATATTACGCGCCCAACCCCAGGCATATTCGGCCTCGGGACCGCTGGCCGCCTTAGAAACACCGCCCGCGCCCTTAATTGGAGTGATTGTTTTCTGCGCGACGTTATAACGATGAACCGAAGTCACATGCATCGCGGAATTTCCGCTGACGAAGCTATAGCATGTATTCATCATCATCGGATCGGCATTGACCGGCTGTCCTTTGAGCAAGGCAACCACCGCGGCTGCACATACTTTCGCCTGCTGGTTAGCCATGCTGCCCGATTTGGGCATACCCGGAGCCGACAATGTGCTGTCACCCAGTACATGCACACCTTTTACCGCGGTAGACTCGCAGGTCATCCAGTCTACGCCGCACCAGCGGTTGTTCGCCGTGATCAGACCGGTCTTCACCGCGATGTCACCGGCACGCTGCGCCGGCACCACGTTCAACACATCAGCCTTTACGTTATCGAACTGGAGCTTCAGCACCTTGCCCCTGACATCGACATCGAGAATCTCGTTATTTGGCCGGTAATCAATCATCCCCTTGTACATGCTGTTCCAGGCGGCGAGAAACAAGCCCTTCTTGGAAACGATATCGGGATTCGAGTCGAGCACCAGGATTTTCGAGCTCGGCTTGGCCTTCTTGAAGTAGTCGGCAATCTGGCACACGCGCTCGTACGGTCCCGGCGGACAACGGTACGGCCCCGGGGGAATGTGCAGCGCATAGACACCGCCGTCGCGCATTGCCTCAAGCTGCTTGCGCAGAATCACTGTCTGTTCGCCTGCTTTCCAGGCATGGGGTACCTGGCGCTGCGCTTCAGCACTGTTGAGGCCGGGGATGCGCTCGGCCATGAACGCGATGCCGGGCGACACGATGACGCGCTCGTAACCCAGAGTATCGCCACCGGCAAGACGCACCGTGCGCCGGGCGGCGTCGATTCCGGTCACGGTATCGCGGATTACCCGTACTCCGCGTTTGCGCAGCCCGTCATAGGTGAAAGTTATATCACGCATCTGTGCATTACCGCCGATCACCATGTTGCTTATCGGGCAGGAAATGAAATGCTCGTTGGGTTCCACCAGGGTGACATCGATTTCCGGCGCCCACATCTTGATGTACTTGGCCGCAGTAGCCCCGCCGTAGCCACCGCCCACCACTACCACCCTCGCCGAGCTAGCGCTGCCCCCTGCCGCACAGCCCATCACAGCGCTGATACCGGCGGTCGCGGCCGTCAACTTGACGAATTCACGTCTGGTCAGTTTCATTATCCTCTCCTTAGCGCGCTGCCGGAGCCGCAACTGCTGGGCCCGGCTTCACGGATGCGAAATAGCCTGCAATCAACGCAAGTTGTTTATCGGTATAACCCTTGGAATGCTGATGCATGATGGTTGCCGGACGCTTGCCGTCGCGAAACTCATGTAGTTGTTTCAGCAGGTAGTCCTTGTTCTGTCCTGCAAGACTGGGGGGAACACCGTTGACGCTGCGTCCATCTGTGCCATGGCAAGTGAAACAGACCGCTGCGAGATTGCGTGCATAGTTCGCATCTGCTGATGCAGCAGTTTGCGTTAATCCGCCACCGGCCAGCAATGCTGCCAGCATTAATGCTCGTTTCATGATATTCCTCCGTCAGTAAATGTACGGTAGTTGCCGTATGCAAATATCAGCTTGTAATTAAAAACACCGTCTCCGCGAAAACGCCCACAACATGACAACCTTTATCTGGCTTCGTTAAAGTTACTCAGAGCAAGGCCTCTACAGTCGCGTTTGCTTCCCAAGCCCCAAACTGGATAACTCAGATCTTCAGCCGAAAGAAATCAGGCGACACTGGCCGCTTCTTCCGCGAACTCTAGGTTCACCTTGCCGGCGGCGTCGATATCCACCGTGACCCTGCCGCCGTTGGCGAGACGGCCGAACAGGAGCTCGTCGGCGAGCGCGCTGCGAATGGTGTCCTGGATCAGACGCGACATCGGCCGCGCACCCATCTGTGGATCAAATCCCTTGTCAGCCAGATAGTCTCGCACTGCCTGCGTGAAGCTGATATCGACCTTCTTCTCGTGCAACTGCTCTTCAAGCTGCATCAGGAATTTGTCGACGACACGCAGGATGATGGCGCGATCCAGCGACTTGAATGAGATGATCCCGTCAATACGGTTGCGAAATTCCGGCGTGAACATACGCTTGATCTCACCCATTTCGTCGCCCACCTGCCTGGTGGCGGTGAAACCCATCGAGGTCTTTGACAGTTCGGCTGCGCCGGCATTAGTGGTCATAACGATTACCACGTTGCGGAAATCCGCCTTGCGACCATTATTGTCGGTCAGCGTGCCATGGTCCATCACCTGCAGCAGGATGTTGAAAATATCCGGGTGCGCTTTTTCGATCTCGTCGAGCAGCAGCACCGAATACGGGTGCTTGGTAATGGCCTCGGTCAGCAGTCCGCCCTGATCAAACCCGATATAACCGGGGGGTGCGCCGATCAGCCGCGACACGGCATGGCGCTCCATGTATTCGGACATGTCGAAACGCAGCAGTTCCACGCCCATCACGTAGGCTAGTTGCCGGGCGACCTCGGTCTTGCCGACACCGGTCGGGCCGCTGAACAGGAAACTGCCAATCGGTTTTACCGGATTGCCAAGCCCGCTTCTAGCCATACGGATCGCCGCAGTCAACGCATCGATCGCCTTGTCCTGGCCGAACACCACCGCCCTCAGATCACGGTCCAGCGTTTTCAGCGCGTTGCGGTCGTCCACCGAAACCGTCTGCGCCGGAATACGGGTGATCTTGGTAATGATCGCCTCGATTTCATGTTTGCCGATGACGCGCTTCTGCTTAGACTTTGGCAGGATCTTCTGCGCCGCACCCGCCTCGTCGATGACGTCGATGGCCTTATCCGGCAGATGACGATCGTTGATAAACCGCGCGGAAAGTTCAGCTGCGGCATTCAACGCCGCCGGCTGGTATTTGACGCCGTGATGCTGTTCAAAGCGTGATTTCAGCCCCTTGAGGATCTGCACGGTCTCGGCGATCGTCGGTTCGATCACGTCGATCTTTTGGAAACGGCGCGACAGTGCATGATCTTTCTCGAAGACGCCACGATACTCGTTGTAGGTCGTCGCCCCGATGCACTTGAGCTGTCCGCTCGACAGCGCAGGTTTCAGCAGGTTGGACGCATCGAGGGTTCCACCGGATGCGGCACCGGCGCCGATCAACGTGTGAATCTCGTCGATGAACAGAATCGCGTGCGGATTCTCGGTCAACTGTTTGAGCACGGCCTTGAGCCGCTGCTCGAAATCGCCGCGGTACTTGGTGCCGGCCAGCAAAGCCCCTATGTCCAACGCAAACACGTTGGCTTTTTTCAGAATATCCGGCACTTCACCCTCGACCACGCGCCGAGCGAGCCCCTCGGCAATGGCGGTCTTGCCGACACCGGCCTCACCAACCAGCAAGGGATTGTTCTTGCGACGGCGGCACAGGGTTTGGATCACCCGCTCGAGTTCGTGATCACGCCCGATCAGCGGGTCAATCTTTCCGGAGACTGCAAGGGCATTGAGATTAAGAGTATAAGACTCAAGCGCGCCCCCGGATTGCGTTTCCTGTTCCGCTTCCGCCGGTTCGCCTTCGGGTTTCGGCTGTTGGGCCTGCGGCACCTTGCTGATGCCGTGCGAAATGAAATTTACCACGTCGAGGCGAGTCACGCCTCTCTGATGCAGGAAATACACCGCATGCGAATCCTTCTCGCCAAAGATGGCCACCAGCACATTGGCGCCCGTGACTTCTTTTTTTCCGGAAGACTGCACATGAAGGATCGCGCGCTGAATAACGCGCTGGAACCCCAGCGTCGGCTGGGTGTCGACTTCCTCCCCGGCAAGTATAGGTGTGTGCTCGGTCACAAACTCGGCCAGCAACTTGCGTAACTCGTCAACATTTGCCGCGCAGGCGCGCAACACCTCCGAAGCCGAGGGATTATCGAGCAGCGCCAGCAACAGGTGCTCGACCGTAATGAATTCGTGGCGTTTCTGGCGGGCCTCCATAAACGCCATGTGCAAGCTGACTTCGAGTTCCTGGGCAATCATGGGTTTCCGATCATGGATTAGTCCGGGTTTAATTCCTTCAATTCTCTTCCATTACACACTGTAACGGATGCTGGTGCTGCTTGGCGTACGACTTTACCTGTTCGACCTTGGTGGCCGCAACATCTCTGGGAAAAATCCCACAAACACCCATGCCCTCACGGTGGACTTTGAGCATCACCTGGGTCGAACGTTCGCGGCTCAACGAAAAAAATCTCTGAAGGACCCCGACTACGAAATCCATGGGGGTGTAATCGTCGTTAAGTAGCAACACCTTGAACATCGGTGGCGGCTTGGTTTTAGTACGCCTCGCCTCAAGGACGGTGTCTTCACGCTGCCTGTTCGCCATTACGTTGACGGTTCGAATTACGTCCTGTCAGAAAAAGGGTTCGTCGACCTATTTTCTCCGGAATGGGGAATTTTTCAAGTGGCGGAATATTGGTGAAAAAATGCCCTTTTTCCGCTTTTCGGCCCATACTTGACTTTCCCCTACAAATACCCTAGAAAGCAGTCGGGTGTTGGGGTTCAGGCTTCATCGCAAGACCAGATTGGCCGGTGCGATCCTTGGAACTCGAACAAATCGCGGAGCCCATCCGCTTTTCTATCAAGGCAGGCATTATGGCAACTGGTACGGTGAAATGGTTCAATGACTCTAAAGGTTACGGTTTTATCACTCCGGATGACGGTAGCGAAGACCTTTTCGCGCACTTCTCCGCGATACAGATGAACGGCTTCAAGACGCTGAAAGAAGGTCAAAAAGTATCTTTCGAAGTCACCCAAGGCCAGAAGGGCAAGCAAGCCTCTAACATCCAAGCGGCCTGAAGCTGCGAATTTCGCCGTCGGAACCATTCCGACGGCCCTGTTGGAATAAAGCCCGCGGCTTTTTGTGGGCTTTTTTCTTGGATATCGCCAGTTCTTTGCTGCAGATATTCGGTAAAACTCAAAGAATGCGATAATCCTCGCCCGGACCGGCCAGTGGCCTGCCGCCACAAGGCGGTTGCGGCGCCCCGCGAAGTGTACGGCCGGGCATCCTTTCTTTTTTTTCTTAAATGCGGCAACGCTGCTGTCACTTGGTAAGACCTATTCAAACGGAGATTTGGTAATGAGCGGAAATCTGGACCTGCTGAAAATCGCGCAGGAAGAAGCAAACGGGGACCTTTTCAAATACCTGGACGGCATTTTCAAGCGGTCCAAAATCCAACCGCGCGGCGTCAGCGACGCTATCATCTGGGAAGGCGGTACCTTCAGTGGCGGCGTCAACCCTGTAGCCCACGCTCTGACCGACACCTTCGCCCTGAACGGCACCATCATGGCGCTGGACGTGCTGGGCCTGCCTTTCCTTGGCGTACCGATGATGGCGCAGTTCCGTCACGATACAAAACTCAAGTCGCTCGAGTGGTTCGGCAAGATAGATTACACCTGCCTCAAGTGGTCCACTGCAGGTGACTTCATGGTCAATGACGGCGGCAAGAAAGTCGAGGTCGCCGGCAAAACTGCCAACGCACCGGTACGCACCGCAGCCGGCGTCTACTGCAACGTGCGTCCTTATGGCTCGATCACCAACGTGCGTTTCATGCCCGGCCTGCCCTACTCGCAGGACAACAAGAAATTCAAGGTCGAGAAAGAAACCGGAAACATCCACTCCGAGATGAACACCCCAGGCGTGCGCATGGCCTACGCCGCGCGCCTGTTTCTGCAACTGGTCAAGGACCGCGGTTGCATTGGCCGCGTCGCCACCAAGCCCACACAAGCCAAGGAAGACGCGGTCAACGCAGGTCTGTTCCGCTGGCTGATCCAGGGGACCCAATTCAAGCTCAAGCGCCAATATGCAGTGGATGCCTACGAAGAGCACAAGGAAAACGTTGAAGCCATCGTTGCGCTGCTGCCGAAGGATTTCAAGAAAGGCATGGAAAACTGGGGCGGAGACATCTACGAGCACATCTCCGACACCAACTTTGGCCTGCTGCTGCATGACATGATCGAACAGCGCGAGTGCATCGTTTATTCGACCGACCTTGACGGTGACCGCCTGACCGACCTGATGGCTGATGCGCCCGACGTGCTGCGCAAATGGGGACAAATGGTTCTCGACCACGCCAAGGCCGGCAAGAATATGGCCGATGTGTGGAAGGACATGGGTTTCACCATGACCAACGGCAAGGACATGACCAGCGTCATGTACCGTATGCAAGGCGCGCCGATCTACGAACAGACTCTTGGTTCCGCGGACGCAATGCTGCAGCGCCTGCTAAACGGTGATGAAACCGTAGGCGGCACCAAGGATCCGTACGATCCACGCATCCATTTCGTGTTGATCAACGAAGCCTATAAGGCTGCCAACCCGGGTAACGGCGAACTGGCCATTTGGCTGGATGCGCAACTGGCGACGTTCGACAAGATCTACGGCGGGAAACGCCCGCGTTATCTCGACGGCTACAAACAACTGAAAGCAGCCATCAAGCCTTGGGGTAGCAAGTAATCTCCTGCTTTCGCTGTTCCTGATCAACAACGCCCGCAACTGCGGGCGTTGTTATTTACAGCTCCAGATCGGCCTACGTCCTCCCGATCACCCAGTTTTTCCGCATTGCGGCAAATCCACCGGTTGTCCAGAGCCATTTTCTAAAGAATGAAATAATGGCGGGTTTTATTTCTTTGACTAATAGATGGGTTATGTATAATGCATTGCAGCAGTAATTTTGATATTTAATTTTACTATACAAAATATTAATTTACTTATAACTCCGAGGACTCCCATATGACCGCCCCAAAGCTGCCTGATGGCGTCGAAATAATCGGGCCAATGCCCGCTGCTTTCAGCGAAATTCTGACCTCGCAAGCCATTGCATTTGTTGCTAAGTTGTCGAGGAAATTCGAATCACGCCGCCGAGAATTGATGGATCGGAGGACACAGCGTCAACGTGAATTCGATGTCGGCAAATTGCCCGATTTTCTGGAAGAAACCCGGCAAGTCCGCGAGGGCGATTGGTCGGTTGGCAGTATACCGGCCGATCTTCAGGACCGCCGCGTCGAAATCACCGGCCCCACTGATCGCAAGATGGTGATCAACGCCCTGAACTGCGGCGCCAACGTTTTCATGGCCGATTTCGAGGACTCCAATGCCCCGGCCTGGGGCAACATGATTGAAGGTCAGATTAACCTGCGTGACGCCATCCGGAGAACGATTACTTTTACAAGCCCGGAAGGAAAGAACTACAGGCTCAATGAACGCATCGCAACCCTGATTGTGCGACCGCGCGGCTGGCACCTGCTCGAAAACCACGTGCTTGTGGACGGTGAGCCGGTTTCCGCCGCAATTTTCGATTTTGCGCTTTACGTGTTCCACAACGCGAAAGAAGCCATTGCCCGCAATACCGGGCCTTATTTCTATTTGCCGAAAATGGAAAGCCATCTCGAGGCACGGCTGTGGAACAATATTTTCATGATGGCCCAGCGCGAACTCGGCCTGCCGCAGGGCACGATCAAGGCTACGGTACTGATTGAAACCGTGCTCGCCGCGTTTGAGATGGACGAAATTCTCTACGAACTACGCGATCACTGCGTGGGCCTCAACATTGGCCGCTGGGACTACATATTTAGCTGCATCAAGAAATTCCGCTCCAACAAGGATTTCTGCCTTTCCGACCGCAGCCAGGTGACTATGACCGCACCGTTCATGCGCGCCTACGCATTGCTGCTGATCCAGACCTGCCACAAGCGCAAGGCGTTCGCGATGGGCGGTATGGCCGCGCAAATCCCGATCAAGGGCGATGCAGCCGCCAACGAAGCAGCGCTGGCAAAGGTCCGTGCCGACAAGGAACGCGAGGCCACCGACGGCTGCGACGGCACCTGGGTTGCTCATCCCGGCCTGGTTGGCGTTGCCAAGGAAGTGTTCGACAAGCACATGCCCGGTCCCAACCAAGTTGCCTGCCAGCGCCCTGACGTCAAGGTGACCGCCAAGGACCTCCTCAACTTCCAGCCGGAGGCACCGATCACCGAAGCCGGGCTGCGTAACAACATCAGCGTCGGCATCCAGTACATCGGCGCCTGGCTGGCAGGTAATGGTTGCGTACCGGTTTACAACCTGATGGAAGATGCGGCAACCGCGGAAATCTCACGCTCACAGATCTGGCAGTGGATGCGCAGTCCCAAGGGCGTGCTCGACGACGGCCGCAAGGTCAACAGGGAAATGTTCCGTAAAATGCTGCCTGAAGAACTTGCACGCGTACGGCACGAACTGGGAGAAACCGTTTGGAAGTGCGGACAATACGAACAAGCCGCCAAGCTGTTCGAAGAAATTACCTCGAGCGACGATTACGTCGAATTTCTGACTCTTGCGGGTTACAAGCAACTGACCCGGGATCTGGCAGTTGCCTCGGTGGAGGCCTGACCGCAAACGGATTCCTCACACCCCCGCGCGGCGGGGGTTTTTTTCGCACTACACTGACCGCATGGCAACCATAATCCTACTTAACAAACCCTACGGCGTCATCTGCCAGTTCAGTCCGTCGCCACCTCACGCTACACCGAAAGATTTCGTCAACATCCCTGGTGTCTATCCTGCCGGCCGGCTCGACACCGACAGCGAAGGGCTGGTCGTGCTGACGGCTGACGGCACCTTGCAGCATCGCATCACCGACCCCCGTCACAAGTTGCCGAAAACCTATTTTGTGCAAGTTGAGGGCATGCCAACAGAAGACGCCATTGCACAACTCCGCACCGGCGTCCGGCTACCGGACTACCGCGCACTTCCTGCACAAGCTGAAGCGGTCGACGAGCCGGATTGGCTGTGGCCCCGCCAGACGCCGATCCGCGAACGCAAAACCATCCCAACCTCTTGTTTGCGGCTGGTTTTGCGGGAAGGCCACAACCGTCAGGTTCGGCGCATGACCGCAGCCGTTGGTTTTCCCACGCTGCGTTTGATTCGCTATGCCATCGGACCGTGGACGATCGCCGGCCTGGCTCCGGGGCTATTCGCCAAGCACAAAGTGGCAAATAGTAAACTTTAATTGACAAATCGACTTGGCCATCTAATTCCTTTTGGAGTCTGGAACACTGCCGGAATATTTCCAGTAATAAAAACTTTCCTCATACCCTAATTGCTGTCAACCACAGTCCGATATTGCCGTTACATCTGCCTGACCGAACAACTCGGTCACCGGCCTCAAAGCCCGGCTAATCAATCATTTGTTGAGGAAATCATGCAAAAACTAATTGCTGCCATGATCGCTGCAGTGTTCGCCACCGTTGCTGTTGCTCCGGCAATTGCTGCCGAAGGAAAGAAAGAAGTGAAAAAGGAAGGCAAAAAGGACAAGAAAGATAAGAAAGCAAAGAAAGAAGATAAGAAGTAAGCTTCTTTGCATTCGAAAAGGCGGGGGCATTCCCCGCCTTTTTTACGCCCATAAAACATCCAAGTGCCGCTTGTCATTTATAGGGGCGTCGGCTAATGTACGCAGGCTCTGACATGAGCAACGGGCCGAGAAAGAGCCCGTCATTTTCAACCGTGGAGAAATCATGAAAAAACTGCTTGCCCTTGTTATGGCCGGTGTATTCGCATCGGTTGCCGCAGCCCCCGCGTTTTCAGCGGACAAAAAAGAAAAAAAGGAAGCGAAGAAGTCTGACAAGAAGAAAAAATCCAAACAAGACAAGAAATAAGCTTTTCAGTTTTCCAGTAAAAGCAGGGCCTCGGCCCTGCTTTTTTTCATGGGGTGGAC
>JAYOED010000013.1:7709-9391 GCA_038106575.1 Burkholderiales bacterium | reverse complement strand
TCACATCTGGAAACCCAGCGTTACGGTTGCGGCTGTAGTCGCCGACCAAAATCGCTTCCTGCTGGTCGAGGAAGAGACAAGCCAAGGCATACGCTATAACCAGCCTGCCGGACACCTGGAACCCGACGAATCCATGCTTGAGGCAGTGATCCGCGAAACCCGCGAGGAAACCGCCTGGGGGTTCACTCCCACGGCACTGCTCGGTGTCTACCAGTACCACCATCCCGTAGACAACGTAACCTACCTGCGCTTCGCGTTCACCGGAACCATCTCGGACCATCAGCCGAAACGCCCCCTGGATGCCGGCATTCTGCGCGCGCTGTGGATGCCGGTGGCGGAGATCCGCGCCAACCGCGAATTGCATCGCAGTCCGCTACTGCTGCAGTGTGTAGAAGATTATCTGTCAGGCCTGCGCTATTCGCTGGACCTGATCCATCATTACGGCTGATTGATGACAACAAGGCAAAAAATCGTGGTTGGCTTGTCGGGAGGCGTTGACTCCTCAGTGGCCGCGCTGCTGTTGAAACAACAGGGACATGAAGTCGTCGGCCTGTTCATGAAAAACTGGGAAGACGACGATACCGACGAGCACTGCACCTCCCGCCAGGATCTGATCGACGCAGTAGCCGTGGCCGACCGTATCGGCATCGAAATCGAGGCCGTCAATTTCAGCGCTGAATACAAGGATCGGGTATTCAGCGAATTCCTCAGTGAATACAAGGCGGGACGCACCCCGAATCCGGATGTACTGTGCAACGCCGAAATCAAATTCAAGGCTTTTCTCGATCACGCGCTCAACCTCGGCGCCGATCGTATTGCTACGGGGCACTATGCGCAGGTACGCGAAGTCAACGGCCTGCACCAGCTGCTCAAAGCCGAGGACGGAACCAAGGATCAGAGTTACTTCCTTTACCGTCTTAACCAGCAACAGCTGGCAAAAACCCTGTTTCCGCTGGGCGCGCTCTACAAGCGTGACGTGCGCGAAATCGCGCGCCGCGAAGGGCTGCCCAACCATGACAAGAAGGATTCCACCGGCATCTGCTTCATAGGTGAGCGGCCATTCCGTGAATTCCTCAACCGCTACCTGCCCGCCAATCCCGGGGATATCGTCACTCCTGAGGACGTCAAACTCGGCAAGCACATGGGACTGGTGTTTTATACCCTGGGACAGCGCCAGGGGCTGGGCATCGGCGGCACGCGCAACGGTGATGGCGACGCCTGGTATGTCGCCGAAAAGGACATGCGCAACAACAGACTGGTAGTCGTGCAGGGACACGACCACCCCCGCCTGCTTGCCGATCAACTAAAAGCAGTCAAACTGAGCTGGATCAGCGGTGAAGCGCCGCGTACGCGATGGGTATACAGCGCCAAAACACGCTACCGCCAGCAGGACGCGGCCTGCTCGCTTTCTTCCGTATCGACCGGCAACTGCGTGGTCGATTTCGCAGAGAACCAGTGGGCAGTAACCCCGGGACAGTCGGTAGTCATCTACGAAAGCCGGGTCTGTATCGGCGGCGGGTTCATTGAATCAGCACAGCAGGCACCTTCCGCTCTCAGCGAAACCGGTTGTCCGCCGGATGCCGTCGGCGGTGCTGCGCGCTGATCGAACCCGTACGATATCCATGAGCAACTTCAAGGCGCCGGCGTCCTTGACTCGAGGTGCCTGCGAACGTACGCTCTTG
>JAYOED010000013.1:0-7699 GCA_038106575.1 Burkholderiales bacterium | reverse complement strand
GTGTGATGTTCCCCGCCTGCCAGGAGATCCCACATGGGCACTACCGAACAGTTTGTTTTGTTCACCCAGCCCGGGTGAAGCAGCTGTCTGCGGGCGAAAGAGTTTCTTTCGCGAAAAAAAATAGACTTCATTGCGATCGACGTGCTGAACGACCCGCAGGGCCGTGAGCGTCTACTGAAATTCGGCGTACGCAATGTGCCCGTGGTAGCCCGCGGCGAACAGTTTGTGTTCGGCCAGAATCTCGAAGACGTTGCGGAATTCGTCGGCTTGCAGGGAACCGGCCACAAACCGTTACCGCCCGAGGAGCTGATCAAGCGCTGGTTGACGGTGTTACGCACCGCGCAGCGCCTGATGCGCCAGTTGCCGGATGCGCAGCTGCTGGAAAGGGTAATTCCCAACCGCGGCCGTTCGATCCGCCTGATGTGTCATCACATCTTTCGCATCGGCGAGGCCTACCTCGAGTCCGTCGAGGACGGTGTCGAATACGCAATACAACTCGCCAACATTCCGCCGCAGGACGGGACGTTCATGAGTGGAAAGGAAATCTCTAAATACGGCGATACCGTCATCGAGCGACTGGAAAAATGGTGGCAGAGTCTGTCCGACAAATCCTGCAAGCAGAAGATCAAGACTTTCTTCGGCATGCAACCCATACACATGCTCTACGAGCGCTCGACCTGGCACAGCGCTCAGCACACGCGGCAACTCGCTGCAGTGCTCGAACGGGTTGGCATCATGCCCGATCAGCCGCTGACCCCGGAACAACTGGCGGGGCTGCCATTGCCCGAGGGCCTCTGGGAATAATCAATTAAATCAAATGGTTGAATGGAAACGCCGGCGCCAGTCCCGCGTCGGCGTTTTTGTCCCTGGCGGGCATAGGCTAAACTGCGCCTTCGCTTTACTCCGATGCAGTCCATCCACTTTCCCGAACATCCGATGAATCGATTGCCACGCCGCATGGCCGCGCCGCCATGGTGAATCCCTCAACAGCCGCGCGTCGCGCGTTGCCTTCGGTCGATCGCCTGCTTGGCAGTGCTGCGATCACAGATCTCGTCGCAACCTACGGCCGCACACGTGTAACCAACATTCTGCGCGAAGCGCTTGATGCCGAGCGCGCCCGCCTCTCAGCACCCAATGCCGCCGAATGGAACGAAGCGACGTTCCATAAATCACTCGCAGCCCTGTTGCAAGCCTCCGCCTCACCATCACTGAAACCGGTATTCAACCTTACCGGCACCGTTCTTCATACCAACCTGGGGCGTGCAGTAATGCCGCAAAGCGTCGCCGCCGCCGTCATGGAAGCCATGACCCACCCGATCAACCTTGAATTCGATCTCGATTCCGGTGCCCGCGGAGAACGCGACAACCATGTCGAGCGTAGGTTGATGGAGCTGATCGGTGGAGAAAAAGCCGTCGCAGTCAATAACAATGCCGCCGCCGTCTACCTCGCGCTGAACACGCTAGCGCTGCGCCGCGAGGTACTGGTCTCACGCGGCGAACTGATTGAAATCGGCGGGTCGTTCCGCATCCCTGACATCATGTCCCGCGCCGGCGTCAAACTGGTCGAGGTCGGTACCACCAACCGCACGCATCTGAATGATTTCGCCGAAGCGATCACGCCGCGCACTGCGGCCATCATGAAAGTGCATACCAGCAACTACGTGGTGCAGGGATTCACCGCGGCCGCGCCCGAGCCCGAACTGGCGCAACTCGCGCACGAGCACGGACTGCCCTTTATCGTCGATCTCGGCAGCGGCACGCTGATCGATCTGGAACAATACGGACTGCCGCATGAACCGACGCCGCGAGAGACGCTTGCCAACGGCGCCGACGTCGTTACGTTCAGTGGGGACAAACTGCTCGGTGGACCACAGGCTGGTTTAATGGTCGGGCGTAGAGAATTGCTGACGCGCATCGCCAAGAACCCGATGAAACGCGCGCTGCGCCTCGACAAGCTGACGCTCTCGGCACTCGATGCCGTGCTGCGCCTCTACCTGCACCCGGAACGATTGCATGAGGAACTGCCGGCCCTGCGCTGGCTAACACGCCCCCAGCAGGACATGGTTGCACAAGCGAGGCGCCTGCAACCCCGACTGGCCACGGCATTGGGAGAAACATGGACCGTCGACATCGCCGAATGCAAATCACAGATCGGCAGCGGCGCGCTGCCGGTTGATGCCCTGCCCGGTGCAGCCCTCTCCGTCCGCCCTGCCGGCAAAAAAGGCAGTCTCAACCGCCTCGCCGCGGCTTTTCGCGCATTGCCGGTGCCAGTCATCGGCCACATCCGCGACGGCGCGCTGATGTTCGATCTGCGCTGTCTTGAAGAGGAAGAGACATTTACCGGCCAGTTGCAGCAACTCAAGGCCGGAAAACCATGATCGTAGCGACTGCGGGGCACATTGATCACGGCAAAACCCTGCTGGTGAAGACATTGACCGGTACCGACACCGACCGCCTGCCGGAGGAAAAAGCGCGCGGAATTTCCATTGACCTGGGCTTTGCTTACTTGCCGCTCTCCAACGGCAATCTGATCGGGTTTGTCGATGTTCCTGGACATGAGCGCTTCATCCGCAACATGCTGGCCGGGGTATCGGGTATCGATTTTTCGATGCTGATCGTTGCCGCCGACGACGGCGTGATGCCCCAAACCATCGAACATCTGCAAATCCTTGACCTGCTGCACATCCGCCGCGGCGCGGCGGTAATCACCAAAACCGATCGGGTAGACGCTACCCGTATCGAGCAGGTCAAAGCCCAGGTGCGCGCGCTTCTGGCGCCGACCCACCTTGCCACGGCCGTCATTCACATGGTGTCTGCTGTCAGCGGCACGGGTATATCCGAACTGAAAGCCATGCTTCTGCATGAAGCTGTCTCACACTGCATCCGCAACACGGAAGGGCAGCACATGCGCTATGCCATCGACCGTGCATTCAGCATCGCCGGCAGCGGGACCGTGGTTACGGGCACGGTATTCAACGGTATCGTGCGCAGCGGAGACCGGGTGGTCATTTCCCCGGCCGGACGCGAAGTACGGGTACGCGGCATCCAGATTCACGGCAAACCGGCTGACCAGGCGCGGGCAGGCGAACGCTGCGCGCTGAACCTGACCGGCGCCGACGTCGAGTCGGTACGCCGCGGTGACTGGATCATGTCTGTGGCCATCCACCGTCCGACGCGAAAGCTGGACGTGCGGCTCAGCGTACTGCCGGCAGAGACGCATTCATTGAAACACTGGACACCGGTGCATCTGCACCTCGGCACCGCAGACGTTACCGCACGCGTTTCGCTGCGCCGGGGCGAGTCATTGGCGCCGGGCGCAAACATCATCGCCCAGCTGGTGCTAGACGAACCGGTTTCGGCACTGCATGGCGACCGTTTCATTATTCGCGACCAGTCTGCAACGCGAACCATCGGCGGGGGCTCCCTTGTCGATCCTGCGCCACCGGCAATCCGCCGCGACAAGTCGCGGGATGCCGTACTGACCGCACTGGAGTCGGCGGACCAGGAATCTGCACTGGCCGCACTGGTTAACATCGGCAGACCTGTTGACACCGCCCACTTTGAAGCGATTTTCAACCTGACACCGGAAGCCGCAGCGGTGCAATACGCGCAGATTAATCTGGTTAGGCTGGGCAAAGATCAAAAAATCGCCGTTCCCGGCCAACGCATCACCCAATTGCACGAAACCGTGCTTGGGCGATTGCGCGCATTTCATCAGTCGCAGCCGCAAGCCGCAGGCATGGAAGGCGAAATGCTACGTAAGTCTTTGGCTCCCGAACTGGATAGTGAGGCGTTTGGCCACGCTATGCGCCTGCTAGCCGACCAGCGCAAGATCAAAATACAAAGCTCGCTGATACGCATCCCCGGGCACAACACTACAGCAAACAGCGCCGATACGAAAATGTGGGAAACCGTGCAGCCTGCGCTGCAGGCAGCGGGATTCAACGCTCCGCCGCTACGCGAATTCGCACCGCTGCTCAAGATCAAGGATGCCCTGCTCAAGGATTTTCTCTACCGCCAGATGAAAGCCGGCAACCTTTACCGTGTGGGCGCTGAACGTTTCTACCTGAAAGCGACGATGGCAACCCTGGCTGCCACCGCGCAGTCCGTGTGCGCAAAGCAGTCGAACGGCCTGTTCACTGCAGCCCAGTACCGCGATGCTACCGGCATCGGCCGTACCCTCGCCATCGAAATACTCGAAACATTGGACGGACTTGCAATCACCCAACGTATTGGTGATGCGCGCAAGATGCGCAAGGATTTTGCGCCCATACTCGGGGCCGCGGAGCCGGCGCCCCCTCCGCCCTCGGGTGCAGTCATCAAGACCACGCAGCAGAAGCCTGCTGCCCGCAAACCGCAGCAGCCCCCCCCTTTCCGCAACAAACGTTATTGAAAGAAAACAATGCCGAATCCCGCGTTTGACGTCATCATCATCGGCGAAGGCATCGCCGGACTCACCGCAGCAGGAACGATCACCCGCCACGGTTTTTCTGCCGCCACTTTCGAGGCCCAGTTGTTCGGCGGCCTGGTAATCAACGTCAACGAACTCGATCCGGCCCCGCCCGGAGGAGAAGCCGGCGGTGCCGCGTTTGCCGCAGAACTTACACAGGCAAATGCCGACGCCGGTGTTACCAGCATCCAGGAACCAGTCACCTCGATTGCCGGAACGGACGGCGGGTTTTCCGTCACTACCGACGGCGGCAGCTATCGCGCTCGCCAGATCATCGTCGCCAGCGGCGCACGCCTAAAAACACTGAATGTACCAGGCGAAGCGGAATTCGAGGGCCGCGGCGTTTCGAAATGTGCCGATTGCGACGGGCCGATGTTCCAAAACGAAACAGTCGCCGTCGTTGGTGGTGGCGACTCAGCATTGCAGGAAGCGCTGGTACTGGCGCAGTACTGCGGCAAGGTACTGCTGCTCCATCGCGGCACCGCTTTCAGCGCGCAGCAGGATTTCATTGCTCATGTCTCTGCCAATTCGAAAATCGAAATCCGTTTCAGCACCACCGTCGAAGCCGTGCTTGGCGGTAATATGGTGGAAAAGCTGCGCATCCACAGCGCTTCTGGCGCTGAAGAGATACCCTGCGCCGGTCTCTTCGCCTATATCGGGCTCGAGCCCAACAGCGGATTCCTGCCGGTGGAAATCGGTCGCGACCCTTTCGGATTCGTGATGACCAATGACGATCTTGAAACCGCAATGCCTGGAGTATGGGCTGCAGGTGCGGTGCGTAGCGGCTGCGGCGGCAGTCTCGCTGAAGCGATGGCCGAATCACAACGTGCAGCAGACACCATTGCCGCGCGACTGAAGTAAGATCGATAACGCTTGAACGCCGAGCCCGCCGCGGCATCCCTTCCATGGCGCTCAACGCTACCATCTTTAAGGCCGGGATTACCGTAACCGACATGGACCGCGGATACTATGCAGACCACGCCCTGGTACTGGCGCGCCATCCCTCGGAAACCGACGAGCGCATGATGATCAGACTGCTGGCGTTCGCACTCAACGCCGATGAGACTCTGGCTTTCGGCAAAGGGCTAAGCAGCGACGACGAACCGGATCTGTGGCGTAAAGATCCAACAGGTGCGATCAGTTCGTGGATCATGGTCGGACTGCCTGACGACAAGACCGTGCGCAAAGCCTGTGGTCGCGCAGAACGGGTTCGCCTTTATGCGTATGGCCGTAATGCCGAACACTGGTGGCAGGGTATTCAGAGCGCCTTGACGCGACCCGCTAATCTCGCGGTATACAACCTTTCGTCCGTCGCGACAGTGGAGCTCGCTAAACTCGCCCAGCGCACTATGCAGCTGCAATGCACGATTCAGGACGGAACGGCATGGCTCACCGATGGCCCGCGCACTGTGGAAATCTATCCAACCATGCTGAGGGACGTACGGGAGGCATAAAAAAAACCGCCGACAGAGCCGGCGGTTCGAACTGGATCAGGCGATTTTATTTTTTCAGACCCTTGGCCATGCCGAGATCGCTGAGAATCTGCGCGTAAATCTTTTCCTCGGCATTGAGTTCCTTGGTGAAAGTCGCCGAGTCAGCATAGGCGTCAAACCAGCCGTTTTTCTCCAGCTGCTGTTTCCACGCATCGGTTTTCACCAGCTGACCGAGCACTTTGTCCCAGTAGCCCAAGACCTCTTTCGGGATGCCAGGCGGCGCAAACACACCGCGCCAGTGCAGAATCGCGACATCGATGCCCATCGAACGCCAGGTTGGCACCTTGGCCAGTTCACCCGGCAGAGGATTCGGCGCCGATACGACGATCACCCGTGCCTTGCCGGCCTTTACCTGCTCGATGGCTTCGGACAGACCGGTCGAAATTACCGGAATATGGCCGCCCAGAAGCTGGATCATAAGGTCGCCGCCGGCCTTGAAGGCCACCACCTTGATTTTCTTCGGATCAACGCCAGCGGCCTTCACCGGACGCAGGATGTTCATCTGGTCATTACTCGGCACGGTGCCCACACCAAACACGACGGAACTCGGATCCTTCTTGAGTTTCTCGAAAATGTCCTTCGGGGTCTTGAACGGTGAATCAGCGCGTACTACCCACGCCAGATATTCGGTGGTCAGGCGTCCAACTGGAGTCACATCGCGATGCGTGAGCTTGGTAGTACCGACGATGCGATTGACATAGATGCGGTTGGATTCAACATACAGCACGTGGCTGTCGCCCTTTTTCTGGTTGACCTGGGTACGAGCGACGTTGCCTCCGGCGCCACCGACATTCTTGATGGTAAAACTTTCAGAAAAAAGCTTGGCGTTGCGCAGTGCAGTCTCCAGCGCGCGGCCCGTTGAATCCAGTCCGCCACCGGCGCCGCCGGCAACCACCATCTCTACCGATTTTTCCGGAAAACTGGCAGCAAAGGCCGTGGGAAATATCCACGCTAGCGCACCGGCAACAACCAACCCGCAAAAAATGTTCACTTTGACCTCCTCTGTATACAACCGGTTTTGAGCTTCAGGATTATAGCGCGGGCACGTGCGCATCAGCGCCGTATTACACCACAGTCTGGAACACGATTTCGCTCGCATGCCGGGTGGACTTACAATGAAGGTTGCGTCATGGAACAACGGAAGGGAATCGCTCCCGGTGGGGCGGCCGGACTTCAAACCCGGTAGGGGCCGCGAGCGGCCCTGTGTGGGTTCGACTCCCACTCTCTTCCGCCACCACGCTCGGGCAGCGCCTGAATCGCGTCGCTACCTGAGAGGAGAACCGGGATGAGTTTTGCCATACAGTTGTCCAATAAAATTAATAGCCTGCAATACGACCGGCTACCGGCGGAGGCCGTACACTGGGCCAAGGTCGGCATCCTCGACACGGTCGGTGTCACCATCGCCGGTTCACACGAAGAGGCCTCGCGCATCATCCTCGGCGTATCCGGTTCGGCCAGCGGTCCGTCACTGGTTTTTGGCCATGCGCGACGCATCGGCGCGCTGGATGCTGCACTGGTCAATGGTACCGCTTCGCATGCGCTCGACTTTGACGACTGCAACAACACGCTGGGCGGCCATCCCTCTGCACCGATACTGCCCGCGCTGTTCGCGCTGGCCGATGAAACAGGCGCGACCGGAAAGGACTTCATTGCCGCCTACGTCGCCGGCTTCGAAACTGAATGCAAACTATCGATGGTCGTTAATTTTCACCAGTACACCAAGGGCTGGCATCCGACCACGACCATCGGCGTATTC
>JAYOED010000084.1:0-9449 GCA_038106575.1 Burkholderiales bacterium | reverse complement strand
GCCCACGGTATCGGTTCAGATGAAAAAACTCAGCGAAACGGTTGGAATGGCGCTGACCTAACAAATAGGCAAACGCATACACCTTACGGATGTCGGTCGCGTTCTGTATCAGTCTTGCACTGAAATATCCAGTGTGCTGACCGAAACGAGCCGGAAACTCGACAATCTGCGCGGTATGAAAAGCGGGCGCCCGCAGCTCGCCGTCAGCACCACCGGCAAGTATTTTGCGCCGCGCATACTGGCCGGATTCGTCAAACTGCATCCCGATATCGAGGTATCGCTGCAGATCCACAACAGAGCCACACTGATCGAGCGCATGTCACAGAATATGGATGACCTGTACATCTTCGCCAACCCACCCGAAGAAATCGAGGCGGTTACGCAAGTCATACTTCCCAATCCCATGGTGGCCTATGCGTACGCAGACCATCACTTGGTCAAGCAACGAAAAATACCTTTCTCGCGTTTTTCCAGTGAGCCGTTTCTGATACGGGAAGCCGGATCCGGCACCCGCATGATTGCCAGCAAGATATTCCAGGACAACGGATACACTCCCAAGATACGCATGGAATTGTCAACCAACGAAGCCATCAAACAAGCCATCATTGCCGGGCTTGGCGTGTCAATCATGTCCCGCTACACGCTGGGGCTGGACATGTCCCACGAAAAACTGGCCGTACTGGACGTGGAAGGTTTACCGATTGAGCGTAACTGGGTTTTTGCCTATCCCGTTGGTAAGCAATTGTCGATCATCGCACAAGGTTTTATGGACTTCACCCGCAAGACGGCAAAAACCCTGATTTTCGATCACCTCTCGAAGCCCTAAATACCCGCAAAAACGGGGAAGAACTGGATGAAACCCTGCATGTAACATTAAAATGACGGTTTTAACGCGTTAACCCTGACGGCGCAGCCAACCGCGCCGTTTTTTTTGACAAGGATTACACCATGCGTCTAGCCACATACACCCTTCACAGCGACCCCAAAACCGTCCGCATCGGGGCGCAGCTCAATGGCAACATGCTTGATCTCATTGCCGGCGAAAGCGCAATGGGTGATGGCCAGCATATTGTCCCGGCTTCAATGAAAGGCCTTCTCACGCTAGGGGAAGCCGGACTCACACGAGCCAGAGCAATCCTGCAATATGCAGAAGAAAATACTGCGGTATTTGATAAACAGTCTCTGGCACCTAATGCGAATGTCCACTACTTGCCGCCGGTTCCTGATGCAGACAAATTCCTGTGTGTCGGAAAAAATTACCGCACACACCTCGAAGAACTACGTAAAAACGACCTGATCAAGGAAATGCCAGGTGAGCCCACAGGCTTCGTCAAACTGAACTCCTGTCTGACCGGTCATGGCGCCGATGTGCCCCGCCCCGCCACTGTCTCACGCCTTGATTACGAACCTGAGCTGGTTTTCGTCCTAGGCAAACGTGCCTTTGGGGCCAAGCGCGAAGATGCCCTGAGCTACATTGCCGGCATCACCATACTCAACGATCTGACCTGTCGTGACACCCAGAAAGCTGAAGTCGCTTCAGGTTCGCGTTTCTGGACTTCCAAGAATGCGCCTTCATTCGGTCCGCTGGGGCCGTGCATCATCACCTTGGACGAAGTGCCAGACCCATACGACATCTGGGTAACCTGCAGCGTCAACGGCGAGCAGCGCATGCGTGTCAACACCAGTGACCAGATCTGGAAGTTGCAGGACATCATCGAACATTTCTCGCGCCTGCTCGACCTTCAGCCCGGTGACATGTTTTCCACCGGTGCACCGGGTGGTGTTGCAGTCGGCAAAGCCAATGCGGAGGCGCTTTTCCTGAAACCCGGAGATGTGGTCGAATGCGCCTTCGAAAAGCCAGGAATGACACTGCGCAACCGGATCGTAGAACCCTAATCCGAAAAAACCGATCCGAACAGAATAATCCCCAGGACCGACTTTCTAATTTGTTGCATTGCGGCAACAAAATCCGGTCAATCGCAAAACCACTGAATCGTTAAACCCCTTTCAAAAGAAAATCACAGAAATCAGATTAGCTTCCCATTATTTTGCATCGCGCAAAATCGAACTAAAGCAGCTTTTCACCTGATGATGCTTCATTGCACCAAGCCGCCTTACTGACTAACATTCCTGCTGTGCTTTAAGCAGCTGGGCATTTTAATTCCTAAAACCGCCCCTGCAGCTTCCTGCCTTTCAGCTTTCAGTAAACCACAAGAGGATGCATTGCATGCGCACGTACAAGATCCTGATTCTGGGCGCTTCCTACGGCTCGTTGCTGGCGACCAAGCTGTTGCTGGCTGGACACACGGTAAAGATGATTTGCCTGCCAGCTGAGGCCGATTTGTTCAATTCAGAGGGCGCCATCATTCGCATGCCGGTCAAAGGCCGTGAAGGTCTAGTTGAAATCCGGTCACGCGACCTGCCTGGAACGCTCACTGCCGGCGGCACTGAATCCGCCAACCCCAAGGACTACGATCTGATTGTATTGGCAATGCAGGAACCGCAATACCGATCCCCCGGTGTGCGTGAACTGCTCGACAAGGTCGCCAAATCGCGCGTCCCCTGCATGTCGATCATGAACATGCCGCCCCTGCCTTACCTGAAACGCATTCCCGGCCTGAATGCCGATGCCTGCCGCGACTGCTTCACCGACGCTTCGGTTTGGGACAGCTTCGATCCGAAAACACAGACCCTGTGCAGTCCCGATCCACAGGCTTTCCGCCCCCCGGAAGAAAAAGTAAACGTTTTGCAGGTGCGATTGCCCACCAATTTCAAATCAGCCCGTTTTGATTCCAATGAACACACCGCAATCCTGCGTCAACTCGAAGCAGATATTGATGCGATCCGTTTTGATCCGGGTGACGGTAAAAAAATTGAGCTTCCGGTCAAGCTGAAAGTCCACGAGTCGGTATTCGTGCCGCTCGCAAAATGGGCCATGCTTATTGCCGGCAACTATCGCTGCGTGCAGAAAAATGAAATGCGACCGATCAAGGACGCGGTGCACAGTGATATCGAGGCTTCACGTGCCGTCTACAGTTGGGTCGTCAAACTATGCGTATCACTGGGCGCTAGCGAAAAAGACCTGGTGCCGTTCGAAAAATACGCCAATGCCGCGCTTTCTCTGGGAAGCCCGTCTTCGGCGGCGCGCGCGCTTGCCGCAGGCGCACCTAATATCGAGCGCGTCGATCGTCTGGTCAAGGCCATTGCCGCCCAGAAAGACATGCAATCTCTGGCGTTGGATGCAACCGTGACTCTGGTAGACGGCTGGCTGGAAAAAAACCGCAGCAAGGCAGCTTAGGCAGGGAGCAGAGAAAACGCGCCGCTGATTCCTAAGCGGCGCGATAGTTTCACGGTACAGGAACGTACGCCCAAGGCACCGCTTCCTCCATAAACTCCCGACTGAATAGCGCCCTCGAACTGCGCTTCGTAGGGTGTTTCCTGGTAACGAGTGCGCCCCCTTGGTTGTTCAGTTCCCGGTCAATACCAGACGTCCGTCAGTGCTCGGATTGCCGCGCAGTATCACGTATCCCGGTTGATCCGGATTGCCCGCGTCAACTCGAACGCACCAGCACCGAACAAACTCTGCAGGAGAAGATTCGAAGCGCCGATATTGCGCCACGGATCGCACAACAGCGATGTTGCCCAGGGACTACCGGCATACGATGAAGCGGCAACCTCCTTGGGTGCGGACGCCACGGTTACGGAAGATGCAGCTGCAGTGACAAGCCGTTTGCGCTTCTCCTCGGCAGCGTCCCGCCGGGCCTGCCGGTCTGCGGACTTCCCTCACGATCCACCATATAAACCCGGATCGGATATTCGATGTTCTTCAGGATCTGTTCGCCAATATCGACAAAAACGAGATCGAGTTTGCCGTGGATCATGTCGTAAATACTCGATGAAATACAGATGCCCCCAGCTCCGCAATGCTCTCGAGCCGAGAGGCGACGTTCACGCCATCACCCAGCAGATCCTCGCCCTAGATCATCACATCGCCAAGATTGACGCCAACTCGAAACTCTAGCCGCTGCTCAGCTGGGGAGCTGTCATTGCGGGCGCGCAAGGCGCCCTGAATTTCGACTGTACAGCGCACGGCCTCAAACGGGCTGCCGAATTCGGCCAGCACGCTGTCGCCTGCGGCATTTACGATCAGCCCTTTGAAAAACTCGATAATGCCGTCAATGACCACGCGGTGCACCGAAAGTACACGCATCGCACCTTCCTCGTTCTAAGATATTTTACAGCCGTAACTTACCGCGTCCGCAGCAAGTATTGCAGAGAGCTTTCTCTTTAACGGGCTGGCTGCCATCGTGTTTTCCTCGGTCTTCGGCATAACGAGTTCGAGAGCCGTGGGGTATCAAATTTTTCCGGCATTTTGCCGCTTTTCCGGGAAATTCATCCGCAAGACCAATTACTCCCGATCTAGGCATCGCATCACACAGTCTTCTCGTAAAATAGGCCTATGAAGTCCTCCGCATTGCCATCCGCGCACACCCCGATGATGCAGCAGTACATGCGCATCAAATCTGAATACCCGGATTTGCTGGTGTTCTACCGGATGGGTGATTTTTATGAGCTGTTTTTTGACGACGCCGAACGCGCCGCCCGCCTTATGGACATCACCCTGACCACGCGCGGTGAGTCCGCCGGGGCGCCCATCAAGATGGCAGGCGTTCCCTTCCATTCCGTTGACCAGTACCTGGCGAAACTGTTAAAACTGGGCGAATCGGTGGCGATCTGCGAACAGATCGGCGACCCGGCAGCCGCCAAAGGCCCGGTAGAGCGCAAAGTTGTCCGAGTCGTCACACCTGGAACGCTGACCGAATCGGCGTTGCTTGACGAAAAAAACGAAAATTTGCTGCTGGCAGTTCATCGGACCGGAAACCTGCTGGGGCTGGCATGGCTGTCGCTGTCGTCGGGACGACTTTGCGTAATGGAAACCTCAACCGTCAACCTCCTTACGGAGCTCGAACGTCTGCGCCCGGCGGAAATCCTGCTCGCCGAGAACGCAGCAATCGAGATGGCAGATTACGGCATTGCAGTCCGCCGGCTGCAGCACTGGCGCTTCGACACCGATACGGCTCGCCGCACCCTGTGCTCGCAGTTCGGAACCCACGATCTTAACGGCTTCGGCGCACAGTCAATGGAAACTGCCGTTGCTGCAGCTGCCGCATTGCTAGACTATGCAAAATCAACGCAGGGCACCGCGCTCACTCATGTCACAGGGCTAACCGTGGAGTCCGAACGCACCTATCTGCGAATGGATCCGGCTACCCGGCGCAACCTGGAACTGACTGAAACCATAGGCGGAGAACCAGCGCCGACATTGCTGTCGCTGCTGGATACCTGCGCGACGGGAATGGGTAGCCGGCGGTTGCGGCATGCACTGCACCATCCTCTTACTGACCGTGAACAGGTTCGACTACTTCATAATGCCGTGGCCGCACTGATCCGACATGATTGCTACGCGGGAGTGCGTGCAGCACTGAGGGGTTTTTCCGACGTGGAGCGTATTGCTTCCCGCATCGCCCTCGCCTCCGCGCGTCCGCGCGACCTGTCCGGGCTGAACCTGTCGCTGCAGCGCCTGCCGGAACTGCTCTCAGCCCTTGGCGACGCCACCGAAGGCCGTCTCGGTACCCTTGCCGGAAATCTGGCGCCGCAGGACAAGCTAACGGCGCTACTGACTGCTGCCATCAAACCAGAACCATCCGCAGTGATTCGTGAAGGGGGGGTCATCGCTGACGGTTACGATGCCGAACTCGACGAACTACGCGGCATCCAGGAGAACTGTGGCGCGTTTCTGGCTGAACTCGAAATCCGGGAACGTGCGCGCACCGGTATCACCTCGCTGAAGGTTGAATTTAACCGTGTTCACGGGTTCTACATCGAAGTCACCCGTGCACAATCGGAAAAAGTACCGGACGATTACCGCCGCCGCCAGACTCTGAAAAACGCAGAGCGTTACATCACGCCGGAACTGAGAATCTTCGAGGACAAGGCTTTATCAGCCCAGGAGCGCGCGCTGGTACGAGAAAAACTTCTCTACGAACAACTGCTGCGCGATCTGGGACCTCATGTTTCGATGCTACAGTCCATAGCCGCCGCATTGGCGGAACTCGATCTGCTGTCCGCTTTTGCGGAGCGCGCAACGGTTCTCAACTGGTCCGCGCCCGAATTCACAGACGAAACCGTAGTCGAAATCGAAGGCGGCCGGCATCCGGTGGTGGAAGCGCAGGTCTCGCCCTTCATCGCCAACGACACCAGGCTGTCGGCTGCACGCCGCATGCTGCTGATCACCGGCCCCAACATGGGAGGCAAGTCCACTTACATGCGGCAGACTGCGCTGATTGCGCTGCTGGCGCATTGCGGCTCGTTCGTGCCAGCAACACGGGTGCGGCTGGGGCCGCTGGACCGCATATTCACGCGCATCGGCGCAGCCGATGATCTTGCAGGTGGACGCTCAACGTTCATGGTTGAAATGACCGAGGCCGCCTACATCCTGCACGATGCAACGCCACAAAGCCTGGTGTTGATGGACGAAATCGGTCGCGGCACCTCGACTTATGATGGCCTCGCGCTCGCTTGGGCGATTGCCCGCCATCTGGTCGAACGCAGCGAGTGCTACACCCTTTTTGCCACCCATTACTTCGAACTGACGCAACTTGCCACGGAATTCAAACAAGTCGCCAACGTGCATTTGGACGCAGTGGAGCACAAGGATCGCATTGTATTCCTGCACAGCGTCGAAGAGGGTCCGGCCAGCCGCAGTTACGGACTGCAGGTCGCACAGCTTGCCGGAGTACCCGCGGCAGTGGTCCGCAATGCGCGCAAATATCTTGCCGTTCTTGAGGCCTCAGCAGCAGCACAGGCATCCCAGGGTGATCTATTCAGTCCCGGTTTACGAGCCGATTCTCCAGCGCCGGAACCACATCCCGCAGTCGACGCCTTGCGCGACTGTAATCCAGATACCCTGACTCCGCGCGACGCGCTTGACCTGCTCTACCGCCTACGCGAATTGGCAGGCAAGGACTCTGAGGGTCAGATTTAAATACTTATTTTAATTTTTTTTATCAATGATGATGGCCATGCAGCCCGTGGACATGGCCATGTTCCAGTTCTTCCCCAGTTGCCGCTCGTACCTTCGTCACGGTACAGCTGAAGTCGAGCGTCTGGCCCGCCAGCGGATGATTGCCGTCGACTACGACTTGGTTTGCCGCGACATCGGTCACAGTATAGACCATCGCATGCCCCGACTGGTCACCACGTCCTTCGAACTGCATGCCGACCGCAACCTCCGGCGGAAACTTCTCTTTCAACTCCACTTGCACCAGTTCTGCGTTGTATTCTCCGAAGGCATCTTCCGGCGCAAGACGCACCCGGCAAGTGTCACCCGCGACCTTACCGTCAAGCGCCTGTTCAACCAGCGGAAATATGCCTTGATAACCTCCGTGCAGATAGGCAATCGGTTCCTTGGTTTTCTCAATTAGCTTGCCCTGCGCGTCCGACAACTCAAACTCCAGCGTTACAACGGTGTTTTTGGTGATTTGCATCGATGCTCCCTGATTCATTGCATCACTTTGAAGGATTGTCAACGCGGGATCGTCTTGCATAGCGCGTAGCGCATAACCCGCTCATGATCTATCATCTGCGGGACACCCGCTTAAGCTTGATGATGAAATTTTATGCCAGATTTTGTGAATAAAGCAGCATCTGGTCAAGCGTGCAGAATTTATAATTTCTTTTTATGCTGAACAGTCTCCTCAGCGGTCTTACCCCGGCGCAATTCTTACATCGCCACTGGCAGAAAAAACCTCTGCTAGCCCGCAACGCCTTTCCGCGGGCGGAAGAACTGGTAAAGCGCAACGAACTGTTTGAACTGGCGCAGTACCCTGAAATTGAATCCCGGCTGGTCATCCGCAACGGGAAACGCTGGCATGTAACCTACGGTCCATTCCGTCAACGGGATTTCAGCAGACTGCCGAAAAGCAACTGGACGCTGCTGATACAGGGTGTCAACCACTTACTGCCACAGGCACAGCAACTGCTGTCTCCCCTCTCTTTCATTTCCTATGCCCGCCTCGATGATCTGATGATCAGCTATGCATCTCCTGGCGGCGGCGTCGGACCGCACTTCGACAGCTATGACGTATTTCTAGTTCAGAGCGAGGGCCGGCGTCGCTGGCGCATCAGCAGCCAACGTGAACTTTCACTGATTGACGGGTTACCGCTGAAAATCCTGCATAATTTCCGCGCTGAGCGAGAATGGACACTGGAGCCGGGAGATACACTCTACCTGCCGCCGCGATACGCTCACGACGGCATTGCCGTCGATCCCTGTATTACCTGCTCGGTCGGCTTCCGCGCACCATCGGCCCAGGACCTGTGCAGCCGCTTTTTCGATTTTCTCAATGACCGGCTCGACACGCAGGAATTCCACTCGGACCCCGGACTGCAACCAACACGCCATCCCGCCCGGATCAGCAGGCAATTGACGAAGAGTTTTCTGGATATGCTTCATCGAGCACGATGGACGCGATCCGAAATGCTTCAATTTATTGGCGAGGATCTCAGCACCCCCAAGGCACATGTGGTCTTTGCTGCACCCAGTCGCACGTTGTCACGCGATGCGTTCTGTCGCGTTATTGCGCGGCGCGGCCTCCGACTGGATTTGAAATCAATACTGCTCTATGACGATCAGGCATTTTACATTAATGGAGATCGTATCACGCTTGCGTCCGCAGATCGCAATGTCGCTCGTAGACTGGCGGATCGCCGTTCGCTGGCACCCACCGTAATCCCGCGCGGGGCAATCGACGCGTTTTATACATGGTATCGCGCCGGCTATCTGCATCCGGGCGTACAGCAGCTCACGACATGAACTAGAGGAAGTGAAAATAAAGCTCACCGAAAATCCGCTCAATACCGAATAACGGCGCTTTGAGAGCAACCTGGAGCATGAACACGTCATCGACGCGATGATCCTGAGAACCCAGAAGATTATTCGCGTATTCGACAAAACATTGAATAGCGCCTGAAATGCCACGGAACGCATCGAATTGCAGCGTCTATTCCTGGTGGCGAATCGCACCAACCGGTTACTGATCGTATTAAACGAAACACGTCTGCTGCAGAGTGAACTTACGCGGCTGATCGTCTTCGCGCAGCAGTTCAGCCACACCTGCTGCATCTGGGAAACGTTGCGCGGCGCCGTGCATGTCTATGACCCCTTTGTCGTCTTCGACAGTAGCCATTATGTGCACCGCTTTCATTACGACCATATGCGCGCCGCCCAGGGCACTCACAGCCCAGCAGGCGCTCAGCAACTGATCGAACGCTTCGACGAAATCGAGGAATGCGCCAGCCCGCCGCCCGCAACTGGTGTCACGGACTTGTGACTATTTGTAGCAAGCCACTCTCTGGCCTTATCTGATCTTTGGTAGATTACTTGCCGG
>JAYOED010000083.1:0-9470 GCA_038106575.1 Burkholderiales bacterium | reverse complement strand
TACGCGGAAGCTTCACGGCCATGTCCTGTCCCCATGCTATTGGGCGGGTTAAAAAGGCGCGCAAGTATATGGGCGGCCCCTGACGAAGGCAACCCTGAGCAAAATGCCATATTTTTGTTTATTTTCAATGCAATAATGGAAATCGGCTGGCCGCCGGAAAATCAATCGAGGGTGGCGTACTTGGCCAGTTCGATCTCGGCGCGAAGCTCGATCTGATCGAGAATTCCCGGCTTTTCACCATTGATCTCCAGATCCAGGCGGTCATCAACGATATCGACGATCTCATCGACAACCACGCCCATGGAACGCTCGTCATCGGTGAAGACGACTACCGGCTGGCGGCCTTCATCGCGGAACTTCGCCTCGGCACCAACCGTAATAAGGGGCATGAGTTGATCGCGATACTGAACCACCCGCATGCCGTGGGATTCTTCGATCTTGGCAACATCAATTTCCTCGAGGCGCGCCACCAAGGAAAGCGGCACGGCCTTGGGCTGCTTCGTCGCAGCCCTGAAGACCAGGAGCGCCATGCGGTCATCCTGACGCGCGATATGTGCAGCTGCCTGGCCCATTTCCGCCCCCTCGACCATGGAAACATCGCCCACCTTGCTGGCGATTCCATTGGGATCGAGGATCATTACAACGGTACCGTCACCAAGAATGGTATTGCCCGAATAAAGGCTGATATCGCGCAGAACCGGCGCAACCGGCTTCACCACGATTTCCTCGGTGTCATAAACACGGTCGACGACGATGCCAAAAGTCGAGGCACCGACATTGGTGACGAGGATCAGACTCTCTTGAGAGGTCTGAAACTCGTTATCACCCTCTTCGCTACCTTCTCGCTCTGAATCAAGGCCAAGAAGCTTGCGAAGACTTACGAGAGGCAGCAACCGGTCACGCAGTCGAAGAACGGGTGCGCCATTGATATGCTCAATCGTATGTTCCGTATTTCCCGAAGCGCGAACCAACTCCACAACGCTGATCTGGGGCACGGCAAAACGCTCCCCCGAACAGCTGACAATAAGCGCCGAGACAATCGCCAAGGTCAGCGGAATCTTGATGATAAAGGTCGATCCCTTCCCCTCGATGGACTTCAACTCAATAGTGCCGCCGATACGTTCGATATTGATTCGGACCACATCCATCCCGACGCCGCGACCGGAAACATTGGTCACCTGCTTGGCCGTAGAAAAACCTGCTTTAAAAATGAACTGCTGGATCTGATGATCCGCCATGGCATCAAGTTCAGCCTCGGTCGCCAGACCATTCTTCAGCGCCTTGGCCTTGACCTTATCGATGGCAATGCCGCGGCCATCATCGCTGATCTTGATGATGATGTGACCGCCCTCATGATAGGCGTCAAGCATGATTGTGCCCTGTTCAGGCTTACCTGCAGCCGTGCGGTCCGCTGGCCCCTCAATGCCATGATCGCCGGAATTACGCACCATGTGGGTCAGAGGATCCTTGATCAACTCCAGAATTTGGCGATCAACCTCCGTATCGGCGCCATGCATCTGCAAATCGATCTTCTTGTTCAGGTCCAGAGACAAATCGCGAATAATCCGGGGCAGTTTGTTCCACGCGTTGCCGATCGGCTGCATCCGTGTCTTCATGACACCTTCCTGCAGTTCGCTCGTCGTCTGACTGAGCCGCTGTAATGGCACACTCATTTCGCTATTGGAGTTACCCCGCACCATCTGCAGCAAGGCATTGCGGGTGAGAACCAGTTCGCTGACCAGGTTCATCAGGTTTTCGAGTAAATCCACGTTCACGCGTACCGACTGATTGGCAATGGCAGATTCACGATTTGTCGGCTCCGCAGGCGGCTCAGCCGGAGCGGGTTTTGCCTTCGCTTTCGTTTTGGCCGGTGCCGAGGGGGTCTCGATCACGGGTGCGGGCGTTTCCACGGGCGCGGCAGCTTCATCCTTCGCAACATTCAAACCCAGGACATCGCGGCGCGTACGCTCGGCCACCGTCAGCACGTCGATCATGAGGTCTTCACCAACACCGAGTTCTTCCAGGGTTTGGCGCAAATAAGTCATCACACGATCAAAATGGGTATCGTTCAGGCCTTTTGCGACCAACCCGGCGTGAGCAGCCGCAAGGTCACGGCCGGCATACTCGACTTCACCACCAAGGGCCATGGATAGAAAGGCGCGCTGCATGCCGCGCAAGCGTTCAATGTCAACTCCCTCGAAAAATGGGAGAAGCTTCTCGTCCGCGGTAACCTTCGCATAGAAAATATCAACGGCGGTTTCGATGGCAGCCTCGCCACCCAGCTGCTCAAACAATGCTGCCTTTGCCGCCGCGGCCGGCGCCGCCTCAACGGGCGCGCTCTCTGGCTCTGGTACAGGCGCGGCGCCACCGTCCGCAATAGCATTCAGCCGTCCGATGAGTTCCTCGTCTCCGCCTTCCGGCTCAACTTCGGTTTCTTCAAGTGCCGCAAGCAAATCCTTGATCGTATCGATGGATTCCAGAATTGCGGAAATTGCCTCCGGCGTAACCATCAGCTCACCATCGCGAATCTTTCCGAGAACATTTTCCGAGGCATGTGCGACCGAAGCGAGTCGGGGCAGACCCAAAAAGCCGCAGGTTCCCTTGATCGTGTGAACAAGTCGGAAAATGTTACTGAGCAACCCTTCGTCATTGGGATTCTGCTCGAACTGGACCAACTCGACGTCCAGTTTCGCGAGACTTTCATTGCTCTCGGTCAGGAATTCGCTCAGTAGGTCGTCCATCTCTTGCCCCTAAATCCATGTAAAATGCTCATTCGGACCGGGGCGGCCCCGGCGCGCACAAAGACGCACCTTGGGCTTCCCCTATAGGCAATAAGTTCGGGTAAATTGATTAAAATCCCGTAAAGTCAGGCTGTTCCGCTGGGTCTAATCCCAGGTCAGAAGGCAGCGCAGGCATGGCCCCAGACCGCCGTCTGTCACCTCAAGATCGTGTCCGATATCCGCCGCCAACAGCCAGCAAAGGTAGGAAACGACGCTTTTGGCGGTCAGATTTTCAGCCACCACCTGGCCGGTCAGGGCCCCGCGAAGCTCATCACTAAGGGCCAAACCGGCCTTTTCGGCACGGACTTCCGAATCCAGGCCGTTCGGGCCCGCTACAAGGATGACCCGCAAGACTCCATCCCCCGGCAGGATGTCGCTTCCGGCCAGAACCAGATTCATCAGAAGCTTGAGCCCAAGACGGCTGACATAACGGCCTCCGGTATCGGTTTCCTCGGGCCAGTCGACCCGAATGCGCCCCCCACCAACAGCATCCAAGGTGCGCTGCCGCGCCTCCGCCAACGTCAAAATGCCGCCCTGCGCGGATCGCGCAGAACCAAAAGCCGCCCGGTAAAACTGCAAAAGGCGCGAAGCGGATTGAGCGCTATCACCGATCAGGGACAGCGCCTCCCCCTTCATCTCGTCCTCGAACTCCGTGACCAGTTCAATGCCATTGGCGATAGCCGAAACGGGACTGATCAAATCGTGGCACATCCGGGCACTCAGAAGTTCCATTACTGTGAGGTTGATTTCACCGGACATGAGGCGTTCCTAGCTTGAGGCTCGCATTGTACGAGAGTGGGTTCCCGTAGCAGCAGTTAGGCACTAACATACTGCACCAGATTACGAAATTCAAAATTTGGAAATGACAACGGCCGATGATCCCAACCTTGGCGGCGCCTTGGCCCCCGGCAGCTTCGTTTCTCATCCCGGTCGGCCAGACTGGGGCTTGGGACAGGTTCAGTCGGTGGACGGCATGCGAATTACCGTCAACTTTGAAAATGCAGGCAAGCAACTCATCAATGCCGCCGTTATTTCACTGGCTTTAGCCACTCCGGATGGAGAGGACGGCACCTGATCCCTCAGGCGCCAAAATATCGCCCGGCAATTTTTTCTGCGTGCGCCAGGTCGGCTGGGTTGTTGATGTTAAAAAACGAATCAAACGGCTGATCCTCAAAAGGAACAGGTACGGAATCCACCTGCTCCAGGAACGCCATCATCTTGCGTCCTCCTGCGACATGCAGAAAGTCATCGAGCTCGGAAATGATACTGACCGGCCAAAGTGCAAAGGCCGGATGCAACCGGCGGCTACCCGAGGCTACTGCCGGAAGTCCCTTTGCCCTTACCGCCCCAAACAGACGCGAGACAAGGTCATCAGGGAAAAAGGGGCTGTCCACCGGAAAAGTCGCTAGCCAGCGCTCGCCCGATAGATGCGTCTCCAACCAGCGCAACCCCGCGTACACGCCCGCCAGTGGCCCCAAATGGTCCCCAGGGACATCAGGAATCAGTGGCAGGGTCGCGCATACGCCGCTATTCGGTGATTTAGGGGCATGGAGATAAAGGCAATCCACCAGTGGGCCGGCGCGCCGGGCAACCCAGTCACAGTGCGGCCGCCCCCCCGGCTTGGCTTGGGACTTATCGACGCCAAAACGCCGCGACAGGCCGCCCGCGAGTATGAGCCCTGCAATCACTCCATCCCCTCCAGGTGAGATTGGCCACAAAAGCACCGGACAACGTTAATATCCGTCTCTCCATTTTTATCATATCTCATTGAGCTACTTGACGAAATTACAGGGCGCCCGCACAATGTTCACCGTTTGTTAACGAAATTTCGCGGGGCCCTACAGATTACCCGTTGTCCGTTCTCGCCCCGGAGAAGTCACGCGCCCATACTTCATCGGCAGCAGGATTTTGGGAATCGTCCTTTATGAGCGAAAATCAGCCCACGCTTCGCGAGCTCCTCAGCGAGCCTCGGCACGTCCGTTCAAAGGATAGTGCCATGGACGTTAAGCTGAGCCGAGCGGGGTTCGCACGTTATGCGGGCCTACCGGACTTGCGCGATGACCCGCTTCTTGCCGGCGCTCTCAGACATGCCCAAGCGTTCTATGCCGCGGACAGGAATGGTGAAATCAAGGTCTGCAGTGATCGATTTGCGGAACTCGCTACCCACCTGTTTCCGCAACCCAAGGATATGGACGGCATTTTTGCCCAAATTGAAGCGACCGGGAACGAGGTTGTCCGAACGGACGACCTTGCTTTGCCGGAAGAAACCATCAATCTGCGGTCCAGGCACTTCGCCATCCTTGATACGAACAGACGGATCATCGGATACGTCGGGGTTTACGAAGACCTGACAGTCCTTGCGAACACAGCCCGCAAGGCAAAGGAAATGGAAAATTGGCTGGAGGATGTTATCCGGTCGTCATCGGACTGGGTGTGGTCGGTGGACCGCAACCTGAATCTGGTCTTTGTATCTTCTCGAATATCAGAAGTACTCGATGTCCCGACGCAATCTCTAACCGGACGGTACCTGCTCAGCCTCGGCGACTTCGATCATGAAGATTCCCTGTCCTCCAGCACGCGCTCGGACATGCTGAAGCACGCACCGTTTCGTAACCGTGTTTTCCTGATGGCGGATAGAGCGGGCAACACTCACCGCATCAGCCTCAGTGGTGTTCCTGTTTTTGAGGATCAAAATGGGGCTTTCATCGGCTACCGCGGGACCGGGACCGACATTACGGCCAAATTCAGGGCGGAATCAGCCACTCGGCAAGCGAATCAGCGACTGGAAAATACCCTAGACGTACTGAACAAGCTCAATGATGAACTTCGCATTGCCCTGGAACGTGCCAAGGTTGCCAAAAGCGCTAAAGGTGATTTCCTGTCCATGATGAGCCACGAACTCAAGACTCCCCTGAACAGCATCATCGGCTTTTCCGACGCCGCGAAGGAAAGAATTCATGGCCCCATCAGCGCGGCCTATGCCGAGTATTTCGAGAACATCCACAAAGCGGGAACTCACCTGCTTTCAATCATCAACGATGTTCTCGATACGGCAAGCATGGACCAGCAGGATGTCACCATCACGCCGACGAAGTTGTCGGTGCTGGAGCTTGCGGCCGAAGCGGCATCGCTCTGTGGTACAGAGACACATGCTAAAAGGGTCGACGTCGCCCCGATTCTTACCAAGAGCGATCTTTTTATTAAGGCAGACCACCTGCGTACCCGTCAGATATTGGTCAATCTTATCGGCAATGCACTCAAGTTCACGCCCGATGGCGGGAGAATTGGCGTGGATGTCGAATTGCAGCCGGACGATATGGTCGCCATCACCGTCTGGGATACCGGCATCGGCATTCCCGTAAAAGACCAGAAACGAATTTTTGACAAGTTCTACCGGGTCGAACAGGACGTCCATCATAACAACGGCGCTGGCACCGGCCTGGGCCTTGCCATTGCGCGGCATCTCGCGCGCGTGATGAAGGGTGATCTCACGCTCACCAGTATCCCCGGCGAGGGCTCTCGGTTCACCCTGACATTACCGGTTGCCGGCAAGTAACTGAAAAATATGTAGGAAAATACCCATCCCACGGGCTTGGTCCACCGCTGCCAAGGCCCTATATTACTTACGCTTTCGTTAAACTGAGTTCAGGCTGAGTATTTTCATGATTGATCCGTTCGGCCGTCATATCTCCTATCTGCGCGTATCGGTAACTGATCGCTGCGATTTCCGCTGCCTCTATTGCATGGCGGAAGATATGACGTTTTTGCCCAAAGCAGAGGTTCTGAGCCTTGAAGAACTTGATCGCCTTTGCAGTGCGTTTGTGTCTCAGGGAGTGCGAAAGCTTCGCATAACCGGCGGCGAACCTCTTGTCCGCAAAAACATTATGCAACTCTTCGAGGATCTCAGCCGACACCTGAAAAGCGGTGCGTTGGAAGAGTTGACCCTGACCACAAACGGCTCACAGCTGTCGCGCTTCGCCGACGATCTAAAGCGGGTTGGGATACGGCGGATTAATGTCTCGCTGGACACGCTGGACCCCGAGAAGTTTCGGGCGATTACCCGCTGGGGCCACCTTGCCAAAGTCCTTGAGGGTATCGAGGCCGCCCGCGACGCAGGAATGGAAATCAAAGTCAACGTCGTTGCCCTGAAAGGGGTCAATGAAGACGAGATTGATCGTATGGTCGAATGGTGTGGTGAGCACAAATGCGACATGACACTTATTGAAACGATGCCCCTTGGCGACATCACCGGGGACCGGACGGATCAGTACCTTCCGCTTTCTCTTGTACGCTCCAGGCTCGAAAATAACTGGACCCTTGAGGATAGTGAGCATCGCACCGGTGGCCCCGCCCGATATGTGCGCATCGGTGAAACGGGACGCTATCTCGGCTTCATCACGCCCTTAACCCATAATTTCTGCGAAAGCTGCAATCGGGTTCGTCTGACCTGCACCGGAACACTTTATATGTGCCTGGGTCAGGAAGACGCGGCTGATTTGCGAACGCCACTACGCAACGGTGGAAGTGATGCCGATCTCCTGGAAGCGATCAGAGAAGCCATCGCGCGCAAACCCAAGGGACACGATTTTATTATCGACCGCCGCAACAAGCGCCCTGCGCTCGCGCGCCACATGAGTGTCACAGGCGGATGACCGATACCAGGGGCGTAAACCGTGGCTGAAATTCTAGGCCTTGGATTAAGTCACTTCGGCGGCTTCATGTTTTCCGACGAAGAGATGTCGGGCCGGATCAAGGCCCGGCTGGAAGATGGCTCGCTGCCGACAGAGCTCGACCATCCATCGAAATGGCCTGCGCTCATGCGTGAAGAATGGGCAAATGATGAAGGCGCCGGATTTGCAAGGCAACATAGAGACCAATACTTTTCCGGACTGCAAAAAATTCGCAGCGCCCTGGATGCCTTCCAGCCTGATGCAATCATTATTTTCGGCGACGACCAGTATGAATGCTTCCGGGAAGACCTTGTTCCGTCCTACTGCGTATTCGTCGGCGACGAATTTCGGTCAAAGCCCTACCTTCGTGCCAGGGGTTTGGGGGGCGATACACCCAATATCTGGAATGACCCGTTCGACCTCGTCATCTCGACACCTGGTGCCGGTGATATCGCCCGTTTCATTCTGAATGAAATGCTGGCGCAGGATTTCGAACCTGCTTACAGCTATAAACTTCCCCATCAGGACTACCTTGGGCACGCTTTCACCAACACGCTCATGTTCCTGGATCACCAGCGACAGGGATGGCCCTACCCGATCATCCCCTTTGCGATCAACGCCTATGGCTCCGCGCTAATCAGAGCCAAGGGGGGACTGGTAGATAAATCCCAGCCTGCCCAGATCGACCGCCTGCCCGACCCTCCGGCGCCGTCGCCCAGGCGATGCTTTGAAATCGGACGGGCGCTGGCGCGCATTCTTGCACCGTCACCCTGGCGGATCGCCATGGTTGCAACGGCCAGCTTTTCCCACGCGTTTTTGACGGAGAAAAACCATTATTTTTATCCCGACATGCCGTCAGACCGTCAGAGATATGCGGAACTGGCATCCGGTGATTATAAAAAATGGTGTGAACTGCCGACGTCCGTCCTGGAGGATGCGGGGCAGCACGAACTGGTTAACTGGTGTCCCATGATCGGGGCCATGGACGAACTTGGTCAGAAGCCGGAATTCTGTGAATTGCTGGAAAGCTATTTAATGAATTCAAATAAATGCGTGGCCATTATCCCTCCAAGTAACTGACACCTTTTTCGACGCGAAGAGGCTGTCGTGATCCGCGGAAGCACCTACTCAGCGTTGTTACACCTGACTATTCTGGCCGTCATCCTGTTTGGGTTGCCGAGCCTCACTCTCGTGTTGCCGAAATGGCAAAGCGACGAAAAGCCCATTCCCGTAGTCGTGATGCCGGAAAGCGAAGCGGAAAAGCTCACCAAGCGGTCGCCTTCTGAGCCCAAGCAGCAAGCTTCGCCAAAACCTGATACATCCGCGAAATCGCAAACGGGCGCTCCTTCACCCTCCGAGTCGCCTGAGGAAATGGCGTCAACCAGGGATCACCCAACGCCAAAGCCTCCGGAAACTTCATCCCTTATCGGCGAGATATCCACGGTAACAAGTGCTGAGTCCGAATCCGAATCCGACTCCGAGGCGAGCCCGCATGAAGCGGCGAACAAAGCTCTCCCCGAAAAAAAGGATGCCAATGCCCCGGCACTCCCCCAAACTGTTCCACCCCATGCCCCGCAATCCACAAGGCCTGAACTGCCTTCGAAGGACGCGCCAGCCCCGAGAAACGACGCAAAACCTTCGGCTTCGCCGCCAACGTCGCCATCGCCGCCAACCACCCGACAACCCGATCCATCTATTGGCGCTATCGTTGCCGAAATGGCGGCAAAACTCCCGCGCCTCAAGTCGCTGCGCGAGGAACTGATCAAGGACACGGACCAGAAAAAATTTAACCCGGCAATTGTCAGGTCCGCTGAACGCATGCAGAAAATGTCGGGGGAGGGCTATGCACATGCCCAGTTTTCACTTGCTGAAATGTATCTTACCGGCGAAGGCGTCCAGAAAGATCAGGAAAAAGCGGTTAAACTCCTCAACCAGGCGGCCATCAGCGGCTATCTGCCGGCACAGTTGACCTTGGGCATGCTCGCCGCGGAAGGAAGGGGCATGCAGCAAAACCTGGCCG
>JAYOED010000082.1:560-9489 GCA_038106575.1 Burkholderiales bacterium | reverse complement strand
CGCTGGATCGGCAGCCTGCGCGACTTGTTGTCACAGCCGCGCATGGGCCTGCTCTACCTGCTGGGTTTTCTGTTCATGATCATGTGGTACGGCAGTGTGCCGGTGATCACCGTGTTCGTGCTGCAGATGCTCGAAGCGCAGGGCGCCGGACCAGGTCAGGAAGTGTTATGGGTTGGCGCTGCAGCGATGGCGATGGCGCTTGCTACCGTGGTTGCACTGCCGCTGTGGGGGCGGGTAATCGATCGTGTGGGTCCTCAGCGGGTGCTGGTGATTTCTGTTACCGCGACCATTTTCACCCACTTGCCGCTGCTGTTCATCGAGACGCCTTTGCAACTGGTGATCGCACGCGCGGCTTTCGGTCTGACCGCGTCTGCAATGCCGACAGCACTGGTGCAGCTGATCAGGATACACGCACCCCAGGGTACGGATGCACGGGCGATTGCCTATGCGACCGCATTCCAGTTTTTCGCGATGGGTATGGCTCCGTTTGCGGCAGGCCTCATTGGTCCGACAATGGGAATGCGGGTTTATTTCACGCTGACGATCGTGGCGATGACCACCGGGCTGGTGTTGTGGCTGCGCGCCGCCGGATCCTCAAGGCATGCTCCTGGTCAGTGACCGGGTGCAATACGGTTCAGTTCGCGCGCAGATTGGCGGAGCGAATGACCTTGCCCCATTTTTCCGTTTCCGACTTGATGTAGGCGGTGAATTCATCCGGGGTCGATACCGTGGTTTCGATGCCGCGCGCGAGTAGGGTTTCGCTGACGGTGGATAAGGTCAGCGCCGATGCAAGCTCCTTGTGCAGGCGCTCAAGTACCGGTTTCGGCGTGCCGGCTGGGGCGACCACGCCATACCAGTTGCTGGCCTCATAACCTTTCATCCCGGGCGTTTCGGCAACGGTAGGTACATCAGGCAGCGCGTGCGAGCGTTTGGCACCGGTTACCGCGAGCGCGCGAGCCCTGCCGGATTTGACAGGTGGAACGCCGGTGGAAATTACTGCAACGAAGATCGGTATCTGGTTTCCGAGCAGCGCCGAGAGTGCTGGACCACCACCTTTGTAAGCGATATGAACCATGTCGGCTTTGGAAATGGTCTTGAACAACTCGCCGGCAAGGTGTCCAGGACTGCCCAGTCCCGAGGAGGCGTAGTTCAGCGTACCGGGTTTCTTCTTTGCCAGGGCGATCAATTCAGGGAGAGTTTTCGCGGCCAGAGCCGGGTGGACCAGGAACATGTTCTGCAGGTGCACTGCCATGGTGATGGTCGCGAAATCCTTCAGTGGACGATACGGCACTCGGGTGATGGCGGGGCTGATCACCATGGCGCCCAGGGTTGCGAGGTGCAGGTTGTAGCCGTCAGGGGTGGCATCAGCCGCGAGTTTTGCCCCGATGGTGCCGTTGGCGCCGGCGCGATTGTCGATAACCACCTGCTGTTTCAGCGATTCGCCCAGTTTGGGGCCGATGATACGCGCCACCAGATCAGTTGCACCACCCGGTGGAAAACCGACGATGATGCGCACCGGCCGCACCGGATACTCATCCGCGATTGATGCCGAGGTAAGGCCGCTAGACAGAACGGCAACGGCGGCGAGGGTGCAAGACTGGAGATGACGCTTAAACATGATGGAATCCTCTGGTATCTTCTTGTTACAGACTCAACGCTGGGTGGTAATTATAGGATTACATTGCCTGGCGCGGTGTCGAAGTCATAACGGCAAACGAACCAACTAACATATGGCATCTGCAGAACCGCTGCGCCTGCGCACTTTGCTCGGTGACTACCCGAATACCGCGGCGCTGAAATCCGGAGCCGTGGCGTCCTCTCGGGTCGGGTTTGATTTTGCCGGCGAAAAACTACCGCAGAATTCATTCAAGTCGGTGATCAGGGGCGAGTTTGACGTTGGCGAGCTGGCAATCGTGACCTATTTGCAGGCACTGGCGTACGGCAAGCCACTGATACTGCTTCCGACCGTGGTAATGGCGATACCACCACACCCCTGTCTGGCATACAACGCGGCCTATGGCGTGCTGCGTCCGGCCGATCTCTCAGGGCGAAGAGTCGGTATCCGTGCGCATTCGGTGACTACGGTGACCTGGGTACGCGGCATTCTTGCAGGCGATTATGGGGTCGATCTCGATCGCGTGAACTGGGTGGCATTTGAAGATCCGCACGTTCCCGAATGCGTCGAGCCGTCGAATGTGACGCGCGCTGCACCTGGCAAGACCCTGCTTGGCATGCTGAATGCAGGTGAAATCGACGCTGGCTTCGTTTCTGTCAAGGACATGGAAAGCGGAGGCCTGCAGCCGGTGATTCCAGAGCCGCAAGCGGCCCTGTCCAATTGGTGTGATCGCTACCATGTACGCCCGCTCAACCACATGGTGGTGCTGCATCGCAATCTTGCGCGCTCGCAACCTTGGCTAGCAGAGGAAATGGTGCAGTTGCTGCAACAAAGCGCTGCGCTAGCCCCGGACATGTTGGGTGCCGATTACATCAGGTCTGAAATGGAGGCTTTGCGCCCGAGCCTGGATCTGATCATTCAATATGCATTTAACCAGCGCCTGATCCCGCGACGTTTCGCCGTCGACGAACTGTTCAGCATGTGAAAGGGTGACGCGTTGTTGAAGTCACACTGCGGCTGCACGGGTATAATCCGCGCACTTTTCAGGACTTAACTCCCACATGCTGGACACTGCAAAAACCTGGGACCTGCTGGTCGTCGGCGGCGGAAACGCGGCGCTGTGCGCGGCATTGATGGCCCGCGAAGCGGGCTGCAGCGTCATCCTGCTCGAGGGTGCCCCCAAACCGTTCCGCGGCGGCAACAGCCGACACACACGCAACCTGCGCTGCATGCATGAACAGCCGCAGGACATGCTCACCGATGCCTATCCCGAAGAAGAGTATTGGCAGGATTTGCTGAAGGTTACCGGCGGGCTAACCGACGAGCACCTTGCGCGTACCGTTCTCAAGCATACCGAGACTTGCCGGCCATGGATGTACAAGCACGGCGTCCGCTTCCAGCCGCCGCTGGGGGGCACGCTGCACCTTTCGCGCACCAACGCGTTTTTCCTCGGCGGCGGCAAGGCGCTGGTCAATGCCTATTACGATTCAGCGGAAAGCCTGGGCATCGAAATCCATTACGAGGCAAAGGTCACCGATCTCGACATCGATGGCGACACCTTTAGATCTGCAATCTTTACTTGTCAGGGTGCCGAGCACCGAGTGCGCGCGAAGGCGGTAGTTCTGGCCTGCGGCGGATTCCAGGCCAACCTGGACTGGCTGAAGGAGGCATGGGGGCCGCCCGCCGACAATTTCCTGGTGCGCGGTACGCCGTACAACCGCGGCGACGTGTTGAAGGTGCTGATCGCCAAAGGTGCGAAAACCGTCAGCGATGCGACACAAGGCCATTGCGTGGCAATTGATGCGCGCTCGCCGAAATACGACGGCGGTATCATCACCCGCGTCGATGCGGTTTCGCTGGGCATCGTCGTTAACAAGAATGCGCAGCGCTTTTACGACGAGGGCGAGGATTTCTGGCCCAAACGCTACGCGATCTGGGGACGCTTGGTAGCCGGTCAGCCCGACCAGATCGGCTACTCCATTGTCGATGCCAAGGCGATGGGCAAGTTCATGCCGCCGGTATATCCACCGGTGCGCGCCAACACCCTGCGCGAACTTGCTACCAAACTGGAGATCAGTCCAGACGCGCTGGAGAAGACGGTGGCTGAATTCAATGCCGCGGTGCGACTCGGCACTTTCGATCACACCATCCAGGATGACTGCGTCACCGAAGGAATCACGCCGCCGAAGACGCACTGGGCGTTGAAGATCGATACGCCGCCGTTCTTCGGCTATCCGTTACGGCCGGGCATCACCTTTACTTATCTCGGGGTCACTGTCGACGACAAGGCGCGGATTATCCTTCAGGACGGCAAATCCTGCAAAAACATATTCGCAGCCGGGGAGATCATGGCAGGCAACGTATTGGGCAAGGGGTACCTGGCGGGCATCGGCATGTCCATTGGCACCACGTTCGGACGCATCGCGGGCGAGGAGGCGGCGAAACATGTACGCAGCTGAGGACAAACCGATGTCGCTCGATGAGCTCATCGAGGACGCGCAGCGCGTGCTGCGTGTATGCAATGCCTGCCGCTATTGCGAAGGCTATTGCGCAGTATTTCCTGCACTGGCACGCCGCCTCGAATTTACCGAGAACGACATTCATTACCTCGGCAACCTGTGCCACAACTGCGGTTCCTGCCTCTACGCCTGCCAATTTGCCCCGCCACACGAATTCCAGGTGAATTTCCCACGGCTGATGGCGAGAATTCGCGGGGAAACTTACCGCAAGTACGCCTGGCCGGGATTTCTTGGCGCACTTTACGAACGCAACGGCCTTGCGGTCAGTCTGTTGACCGCATTTGTGATCGGCATGGCAATCCTGCTCACGGCCGGCTATGCCAGCCCGGATACGTTCTTTTCGGCGCATTCCGATGCCAAGGGTTCCTTTTATGCCGTGGTTCCGCACAACGTGATGGCTGCAGTGTTCGGCGGCGTGTCGCTGTTTGTGTTGCTTGCACTAGTCATCGGTTTTGTGCGCTTTTGGCCTGACATGGGCGAGGATCTGGGCGACTTCCTGCAGCCGCGTCCGTTGGCGGAAGGAATGCATGACGCCTTCACCCTGAAAAATCTCGGCGGCGGCGGCGACCGGGAGGGCTGTACTTACCCTGGCGAGCAGAAGTCAATCGCGCGGAAGATATTTCATCACCTGACGTTCTACGGCTTTCTTCTGTGCTTTGCGGCAACCAGCATTGCGACCATCTATCACTACGTGCTGAAGTACGCGGCTCCATACCCGTTCTGGAGCCTGCCGGTGCTGCTGGGCACTGTCGGCGGCATCGGCCTTTTGGTCGGGCCTGCGGGGCTGTTGTGGATCAAACGACGGCGCGATCCCGAACTGGTTTCGGTACCTCAGTTTGGCATGGATGCAGGATTTCTCGTGCTGCTTTTCCTGATCAGCCTCACCGGCCTTCTGCTTCTCGCCTTCCGTGAAACCGCGGCGATGGGCACTTTGCTGGCGATTCACCTAGGCACGGTGATGGCGCTGTTCCTGACCATGCCTTATGGCAAGTTCGTGCATGGCCTCTACCGGCTGGCGGCGCTGGTGCGTTTCCACCTCGAGCGGCGCCGGCCGTTACCGGGATTGGCCTCAGAATAGTTCATTAAAACAATAACTTATAAATTACCTTTAGAGATTGTCATGATATTCCGTTTCGCTGCAGTTCTTCCGTCGCTGTTGTTTGCTGCCTTGCTGTCTGCAGCCGCGGCCTATGCGGCTGCGCCTTCGGTCACCCAGCCGCAAGTTGACACGCCGCACCGTGTGCTGCTCGTCGGCAACAGCTATCTGTATTACAACGATAGCCTGCACAATCATGTGCGGCGGATGGTAATCGCTGGCGACAAGTCGCTGGGCAAGCTGCTGCAGTACAAATCAGCCACTATCGGTGGCGCATCACTCGCGCACCACAATATCGATCACTTGACCACACCGGGGCGCATTGGCGTCAAACAGCCTTTTCAACTCGTGATCCTGCAGGGGGGGAGTTTTGCGCCGCTGTCAGACGCACAGCGTGCCCAGTTCAGGGAAAAGGTTATGGAATACAGCGAGATGATCCGCAGCCGTGGCGGCCAGGTCGCGTTGTATATGACCCATGCTTACGTCAAGCCGCATAAGCAGGCGAAGCCGGAAAATATCCGCCTGACTGAAGATCTTTATGTATCGACGGGCAACGAAGTCAATGCCCTGGTGATTCCGGTCGGATTGGCGTTCGAGGAAGCTTACCGCCGCAAGCCTGATATCAAACTTCACAAGCATTACGATGGCAGTCATCCGACGCTGCTTGGTACCTATCTGGCGGCCTGCACAGTTTACGCCTCGGTCTACGGAAAATCGCCGGTGGGTAACAGCTATGATTACTACGGTGCGATCGACAAGCGAGACGTGACTTTCCTGCAACAGGTGGCTGAAGATGTAGTGAAGAAGTTTTACGGCCGCTAGGTGATGACGGCAAAGCATGGCACGCGCAGTTTCAGCGGCGCGTGCTTTTTTTGAGAATTGAGTCATGAAGCCCGTGATTCTTCAACCGCAGCCCGGTGCCGAATTTTTTAAAAATGAGCGGTGCCATATCCTTGAACTCGCCAATGATCCCTCGGACCCGGCCATGTCGATCGCACGCGTGCGTGTTGAGCCCGGTATGACCACACGCTGGCACCGTGTGCTCGATACCGCAGAGCGTTACATGATTCTCGACGGGCAAGGGAGTATGGAGATCGAAGAACTGTCGCCGCAGGAAGTCGGTCCGGGAGACGTGGTACTGATCCCGCCAGGTTGCCGACAACGCATTGCGAACACGGGCGGCGAAGATCTGGTGTTTCTGGCTATCTGCACGCCGCGTTTCCGGAAAGAAGCCTATGAAGACGCCGAAGGCAGCTGACGTCCTGTTGTGCGTTTTGCTGGCAGCTTCTACTGTTTCTGCGCAGCCGATGGCTGGCATGGGTGTTGAGGATACGCCGCTGCGACCCAGCGAGATGAAACTGATGCAGCGCATCTCCGCGGCAGATCCGTCATTTCGCTACGGCAACCGGGTAAAGCGCTATTTCCGCATTCATCCCAACACCAAGAACCGTATTCCGTTGCGAGTCGAAATGGTGCTGCCGCAGACCAACGGTCTTTATTTCGGCGAGTTCATCAGCTATCAGATGGTCGTCGATGAGCCCGCCTCCATGGTGACCTACCAGTTTGATGCCGGCACTTCACTTCGCGGTAGCGGCACGATACTGGTGACGCCCGACGCGGTGATCAGGACCGAGCGCCGTTGCGGCACTTCATTATGCTCTACATGGGTCGAGCGCAATGGCCGCCGGGTGTTCGAGCAGAAAGGCTAAGTTATTTGCGTGCGGCCAGGCGGGGATAGACCCTGCGTGCGTTGTCTTCGAATATCTTTTTCTTATCGGAAACACTCAGCGTGGTCACTGCGTCAAGGTAGCGTCGGGTATCGTCGTAATGATGGCCGGTCTCGGGATCGATTCCCTTGACCGCGCCGACGATCTCAGAGGCAAACAGTACGTTGTCCGCCGGGATCACCTTTGTCAGCAGATCAATGCCGGCCTGATGATAGACGCATGTATCGAAAAACACGTTTTTCAGCAGATGCTCCTGTAGCGTAGGTTTACCCATGTCCTGGGCCAGTCCGCGGTAGCGTCCCCAGTGGTACGGTACCGCGCCGCCACCGTGCGGGATGATGAAGCGCAGGGTTGGAAAATCCCTGAACAAGTCTGCGGTGATGAACTGCATGAATGCCGTAGTGTCACCGTTGATGTAATGGGCGCCGGTGAAATGGAAGGCTGGATTGCATGAAGCACTGACGTGTACCATCGCCGGCACATCGAGCTCGACCAGTTTTTCGTAGAGCCGGTACCACCACTTGTCGGTCAGCGGCGGATCGGTCCAGTAGCCACCCGACGGGTCCGGGTTCAGGTTGCAGCCGATAAAGCCATATTGATCGACACAGCGTTCCAGCTCGGTAATACAGTTTTCGGGACGTACCCCAGGACTCTGCGGCAACTGGCAGACGCCGATAAAATTATCCGGATAGAGCTTGCAGACGCGGTGAATCAGTTCGTTGCAGATGTCTGACCACAACGCACTTGTTTTTGCGTTTCCGATATGGTGGCCCATGCCGCCGGCACGTGGAGAGAAGATCGTCAGATCTGTACCGCGTTCGCGCTGGATGCGCAGTTGTGCGCTTTCAATTCCGGCGCGAATTTCATCGTCACTGATGACCAGAGAGTTTTTCAGCGGGCTGAGTGTTGCGTCTTTCAGTCCGTCAACTTGTTTTTGGCGGAAGGCCTCGAGGGATTTCGGCGCAGTGGTGTAGTGGCCGTGGCAGTCGATAATCATGTGCTAATCGGAAAGGGGTAGAAATCGCGAGTATGCCAAAAAAAATGCGCGACCATGGCCGCGCAGTCTGGATTGCAGGATGACGGATCAGACGGCGATGCGGCCGGCAGCCAATTTTGCGGCCAGCGTGAATGCATGCGTCATTGCACCGGGATCAGCCTTGCCTTGGCCGACAATGTCATAGGCGGTTCCGTGTGCAGGGGTGGTGAACACGGTTTTCAGGCCTGCGGTCACAGTGACACCCTTGTTGAAGCCGAGCAGCTTCGTCGCGATCTGTCCTTGATCGTGGTACATCATCACCACGCCGTCGAAGCGACCCTTCAGCGCCTGCAGGAAAATCGCGTCTGACGAAATCGGGCCGGTGCAGTCGATGCCGCCGGCACGCAGTGCATCAACGGCGGGACGGATGATGCGGATTTCCTCGTCCCCGAACAATCCGTTCTCGCCGTTGTGCGGATTCAGGGCGGCTACGCCGATCCGCGGTTTTACGTGACCTGCCGCGCGCAGCGAATTGCTGGCGAGATTGACTGCGGCGGTGATGCGTTCAGCGGTGATCATATTAACTGCTTCACGCAGGGCGACATGAGAGGTGACGCGGAAGGTGCTGAACTGTTCGATCACGTTCATCTCGCCAAAAAAACCGTCATGTCCGGTAAGTTTGGCAAACATCTGGTGTTCATCGTTGAATTTCCATCCGCCGCGGTTCATTGCCCCCTTGTTTAGCGGGGCGAAGCAGATGCCGTCGAGCTTGCCGGTGAGCGCGAGGTCGATCATGCACTTTAAAGTGTCGCCACAGAGCTTTCCGGATTCATCGGAGGACGTACCCTGCGGGAATTTCGCTGGATCGACATTACCAAGGTCCAGCAGCGGATAGTCTTCGCGTTGGAAGGCAGCTTCGTCGATCGACGAAATCAATGTGTATGGGACGCGAACACCGGCATTGCGCGCGCCGAGTTCCAATACCCGGCGGTCACC
>JAYOED010000082.1:0-550 GCA_038106575.1 Burkholderiales bacterium | reverse complement strand
CCGATGATGGTCACGTTAGCGAGTTGGCGGGACTTGCCAGAGGCAAGCAACTTGGCGGCGATTTCCGGGCCGATGCCGGTGACATCACCGAGCATGAATCCGATACGGGGCAGCTTACTCAAAATTTTAATAAAAACATATAGTTAATTAATTTATCCGGCGGCCAGCATTTCCCGACACTGCTGGCATCAGGGGCGTGAGTGTGCGCGATTACAGTGTTTTTTCCAAGCCATTCACACAATGTCGCGTGTTGAACAGAAGCGCTAGCGCTCATGAACCGGACTTCTTGGAATGGCGCGCGGCATAGCGCGCGGGCAGGTCATGGTCGCGAACGCTGATATGCCGGTAGTGAACAGCAAGCGCGCGTCCCTTCGAGAATTTCCCCGGGATGCGAGTGACGGTCTGGCGCTGCACTCCGGCAATGTTCGCGATTTCCTGGTGCGTTAGATCCAGTGGATGTTCGGTGCTACCGCCAGCGCCGTGATATCTCGCATCAAGGTCAAGCAGGAATTTGGCGATGCGCGCTTCGGCACTGTCATTGGTCGGGTAG
>JAYOED010000081.1:7895-9637 GCA_038106575.1 Burkholderiales bacterium | reverse complement strand
TCTCGGCGTAGCGCATCAAGGCCGCAACCGCATCGACGGCGGGTTCTGCGCCGCGCAGATACGGAATTCCTGCGGCTCGCATCAATGGCACGGCAACATCCGGCATGCCCATCCAGCATACGACGAACGGCTTATTGGTCTGCGCCTTGGCTTCGATGAAACCTTGCACCGTGATTTCCGCATACTTATCGGTGAATGACAGCCATGCAATGGCGATGTCCACACCGGGATCGGAGAGCAGGATTTTCAGGCTCTCGCGCATCAACGAGGGATTGACGACGCCTTGCGCCGTAATGTCTACCGGATTGTTCGGTGAACCGAAGGCCGGAATCGTTGCACGCAGCGTCAGGGTTGTTTTGTCTGTCAGTTTGGCGACTGTAAGTCCAAGTTCTTCGGCGCGATCAGCCATTAGCGCACCAGCGCCACCGGAACGGGTCAGGAATCCGATACCCTTACCGGCAGGCAATCCGCATTGAGTAAAAATATCAACAAAATCTAGTATTTGTTCGTCACTACGGGCACGGATAATGCCGTGCTGGCGGATGACCCCCTCAAATACCGCATCTTCGCCGGCTAGTGATCCGGTATGCGAGGCGATAGCTTTTGCGCCGGCATTGGTGCGGCCAACCTTGGTCACCACAATCGGTTTGCCGCGACGCATGGCATCGTCGGCGACTTCCAGCAGGCCAGGGCCGTTTTTGAGACCTTCGATATAGCCGGCGCCGACCTTGATGCGCTCCTCTGCGATGATTGCGCGCATGATGTCGACGAACTGCAAGTCGACTTCATTGCCAGTATTTACAAAATAGCCAAAATTAAGCCCGCGTTTGCGGGCAGTGCCGGTGGTGGCGGTACCCAACGCACCGGATTGCGTTACGAAGGCTGCAGGTCCGTCAGGTGTAGGCCCCAGTGAAAACTGGCTGAACGTGGCCATCATGTTCTCGGCAACGTTGACCAGGCCCAGGCAGTTCGGACCGAGTATGCGGACTCCGCTTTCGCGGATGGCTGTTTTCAATTCCGCTTCAAGCCGGACACCGTCTCCGCCGACTTCGCTGAATCCAGAGCTGAATACGACCGCTGCCTTGACCTGCTTTTTTCCCAGTTCGAGCAAAGTTGCAGGCACATGTTTGGCAGGCACTGCGACGACCGCTAGATCTACCTTGCCCGAAATGGAAGCAACATCCGGATAACAGGGCAAGTCAAGCAAGGTCTGATATTTTGGATTCACCGGATAGAGATTTCCGGAGTATTTCTTGTCGACCAGGGCTTTTAGAGTGCGGCCATTAATCTTGTTGAAGTCGGAAGAGGCGCCGATGACTGCGATCGACCGGGGATGCAACAGGGCTTGAACAGCTTCGTTCATTGGTTGGACTCAGGGTTAAGGGAGATTCGCGGCACGATAACGGCAGCGGCGATGCGGGTCAAACCCGTACCGTGGTAGATTCTGCGCCGACCGCTTTGCCAAGAGAGGCAGTTCATGAAAAAAACGTTTATCGGTCTGGTTATGGTGCTGGTGTTTTCGGCTGCGGCTGCGCCTGCGTGTGCGCAAACGTTCCCCACCAAACCAGTGCGCATGATCATCCATTTCCCGCCCGGAGGACCAACCGATTTTGTCGGCCGTGCACTGGCGCAACGGCTGAGCGAAGCATGGAAACAGCAGATCGTGGTGGAAAACCGGCCCGGTGCCAACGGTATCATTGGTGTCGAAACAGTACTTCGCTCCCAGCCTGACGGTCACACCC
>JAYOED010000081.1:0-7885 GCA_038106575.1 Burkholderiales bacterium | reverse complement strand
GTACTTCTGGATCCCTGGCGTTGGCGCCAGCGACCAATAAAAAACTTTCGTATGACGTGTTCAGGGATCTCGCGCCGATCACGCTCACGGTGATCAATCCGCAGATGCTTGCCGTGCACCCATCCCTGCCGGTGCGTAACGTCAATGAACTGGTGAGATTGGCCAAAGCCAAGCCCGGGGAAATCAACTATGGCTCCGTCGGTCCCGGCAGTCCGCAGCATCTGGGAATGGAACTGCTGAAAACGATGGCGGGTATTAATCTAACCCACATTCCCTACAAGGGGACGGCACCTGCATTGACCGACCTGATTTCCGGACAAATTTCAGCAATGTTCAACAGTATGCCGACAGTACTGCCGCATGTGAAAAACGGCCGTTTGCGCGGTATTGCGGTCGGCAGCGCGAAACGCTCACAGGCGGCTCCTGAAATTCCCACTGTGGAGGAAGGCGGGTTCAGGGGATTCCAGTACGTGACCTGGTATGCCCTGCTCGCCCCGGCGGCCACACCGAAAAATATCATTGCAAAAATCAATGCTGATGCTGTCATGGCACTGTCACAACCCGATTTAGCCAAGCGGCTGGCCAGCCAGGGTGCCGAGCCTGCGCCGGGCACTCCGGAGGCATTGGCGAAATTCTGGCGCAGCGAATACGAAGGCTGGCTCAAGGTTATCAAATACGCAAATCTCAAGCTGAATTAAGATGTGTTGAACGAAGATGACGCAGCAGACCGGCTGCGGCATTTTCCACCATGTCGAGCACGGTTTCGAAGCCCTTCTCCCCACCGTAATACGGATCCGGGACTTCCTCTGCGTTCAAGCCATCAGCGAATGACAGAAACAATTGCACGCGCTCAAGATGTCGTTCCGGGCAGCTACGCTGCATCGCCAACAGGTTTGTCCTGTCCATAGCCAGCACGTAATCAAACTCGGTAAAGTCGGTTTTTCTGATCTGCCTTGCACGGATCGCACTCAGGTCATAGCCGCGTTTCCGTGCATGAAGCTGCGCACGCTCGTCAGGCGCTTCACCAATGTGGTAGTCATGGGTGCCTGCCGAGCCAATGCTGATTGCACCGAACAACCGTTCCATTTCAACCAGTTTGCGGAATACGCCCTCAGCAGTCGGTGAACGGCAGATGTTGCCCATGCAGACAAACAGCACGCCGATATTTCCAGCTTCAGTCATTTCTCGTCAGGCCGACTCAGCAGAGGTGAGTCTGATTCAGGCCGCATCGATAAACAGGCGTTTCTTGAGCAATTGCAGTTCATCGCGCAGTTGAGCGGCTTTTTCGAATTCGAGATTCCGTGCAGCAGAGAGCATTTCCTTTTCAACGCGCTTGATCTCGCGGGTCATCTCCCTGTCACCCATGCTGTCGTAACGGGCCTGGTTCTGTGCAGCCTTAAGTTCTTGCCGTGCGGACTCATGATCGTATACACCGTCAATGATGTCCTTGATACGCTTGCTGACTCCAACGGGGGTAATACCCTGCTTCAGATTGTGCGCTATCTGCTTGGCACGGCGTCGCTCGGTTTCATCGATCGCGCGGCGCATCGAATCCGTGATTCGGTCCGCGTAGAGGATTGCCTTGCCGTTGATGTGACGGGCCGCCCTGCCGATGGTCTGAATCAGCGAACGCTCGGAGCGCAAAAAGCCTTCCTTGTCAGCATCGAGGATGGCGACGAGGGATACTTCCGGCAGATCCAGGCCTTCACGCAGCAGATTGATGCCTACCAGCACATCGAATTCTCCCAGCCTCAGATCGCGGATAATCTCGACACGCTCGACGGTTTCAATATCGGAGTGCAGGTACCTGACCTTGATGCCGTGTTCAGCAAGAAAATCGGTGAGGTCCTCGGACATGCGCTTGGTCAGAGTGGTAACCAGTACACGCTCTCCCGCTGCCACCCGGGCGTTGATCTCGGAAAGCAGATCATCCACCTGGTTACTGGCCGGGCGGACCTCAAGCTCCGGATCGACCAGGCCAGTCGGACGCACCACCTGCTCCACCACTTGTCCCTGGTGTTCGCGTTCGTACTCCGACGGAGTAGCGGACACAAAAACGACCCTGCGCATGAATTTCTCAAATTCGTCAAAGCGCAGCGGACGATTGTCGAGCGCGGAAGGCAGCCGGAATCCAAAATTGACCAGGTTTTCCTTACGTGCCCGGTCGCCGCGATACATGCCGCCAAGTTGAGGAATGGTGACATGGCTTTCATCAAGGAACATCAGCGCGTCTTGCGGCAGGTAGTCGATCAGCGTTGGCGGAGGCTCTTCCGGCTGACGTCCGGAGAGATGACGGGAATAGTTTTCAATCCCTTTGCAGAAGCCCATTTCGTTAAGCATTTCCAGATCGAAACGGGTGCGCTGTTCGATGCGTTGCAATTCAACGAGCTTGTTTTCTTTCTGGAAATAAGCCATCCGTTCACGCAATTCGATCTTAATGGCCTCAATGGCGCGCAAAGTTGTCGCGCGCGGTGTTACGTAATGGCTGGAGGGATAAACCGTGAAGCGCGAGACGCGCTGCAGAACATGTCCGGTCAAAGGATCAAACATTTGGATGCTTTCGATTTCATCATCGAACAGCGACAGACGTATTGCGGTTTCTGAGTTTTCAGCAGGAAAGATATCAAGTACGTCGCCGCGGACACGGAACATGCCACGCCCGAATTCGACATCGTTGCGTTCGTACTGCATCGCAATCAGGCGCTGGATGGCATCCCGCTGCGTCAGTTTTTCGTTTTCGCGCAAGTAAAGAATCATGCCATGGTAATCCACCGGATCACCGATGCCGTAAATCGCGGAAACCGTTGCAACGATGATGGTGTCTTTTCTTTCCAGCAAAGCTTTGGTTGCCGACAAGCGCATCTGTTCGATGTGCTCGTTGATACTGGAATCCTTTTCAATGAAAAGGTCCCTCGATGGGACGTAGGCCTCGGGCTGGTAGTAATCGTAGTACGAAACAAAATATTCGACGGCATTTTCTGGGAAAAACTCACGCATTTCCGCATAGAGCTGCGCCGCCAGTGTCTTGTTTGGTGCCATGACCAGCGCCGGAACTCCGAGCCGGGCGATGACATGGGCCATGGTGTAGGTTTTGCCCGAACCGGTCACGCCAAGCAAAGTCTGGTGCACCAGCCCATCCTGCAACCCTTCCGTCAGCCTAGCGATAGCTTCTGGCTGGTCTCCGGCTGGCGCAAACGTCTGGTGTAGACGGTAGGGACTGTCGGGAAAGGCGATGATTTCCATCGGAAAATTGCAAAACGGTCATCTTACCGCTTCTCTGGTTCCGGGGCGACTTAACGCTCAGCCGGTGAAGAGCTGGCTTTTTGGTTGCAGTGCAAAAAATCCGGATAAAATGGCAGTTTTAGACTAAACCGCGCACAGGCGCATCGACAATGAGCTCTTCTGTACTGGAAAAAATTGAACTTGCGCCTAAAGATCCGATTCTCGGCGTCACTGAAGCATATGTCGCCGATCAAAACCCCAAGAAAGTAAATCTGGGCGTCGGTGTTTACACTGACGACAACGGCAAAGTGCCAGTCTTGCAATGCGTGCGCACCGCTGAGCAGAAGCTGGCGGAAGCACCCCTGCCCCGCAACTATCTGCCGATCGATGGTATTGCCGCCTATGACCGCGCCGTTCAGGAAACCCTGTTCGGTGACAGCAATGCGGCAGTCAAGGAAGGTTGCATTGTCACCGTTCAGACGCTGGGCGGGACCGGTGGCCTCAAGGTCGGCGGTGATTTCCTGCGCCGCATCAACCCCGGTGCCGAGATATACATCAGTGATCCGAGCTGGGAAAACCACCGTGCAATCTTCGAATATGCCGGCTACACGGTCAAAACCTATCCCTACTACGATCCTGCAACCAACGGACTGAAATTCGACGCGATGCTGTCGGCGCTGGAGCAGATGCCGGCTGGCGCGATCGTACTGCTGCATGCCTGCTGTCACAATCCCACTGGAGTCGACCTGAGCGCCGATCAATGGGAAAAAGTTATTGTCGCCGTAAACAAACGCAAACTGGTTCCCTTCCTCGACATCGCTTATCAAGGGTTTGCTGACGGCTTGGAAGAAGACGCGGCAACCATACGTCGCTTTACAGCGGAATGCCCGGCCGTCTTTGTTTCCAGTTCGTTTTCAAAATCATTATCGCTCTACGGCGAACGCGTGGGCGCGCTAAGCATCGTCACTGGCAGCAAAGATGAAGCCGTGCGAACGCTAAGCCAGCTCAAGCGTGTCATCCGTACTAATTATTCCAGCCCGCCGACATTGGGCGGAAAGGCGGTGGAGCTGGTGCTGACAACACCGGAGCTGCGCAAACAGTGGGAACAGGAACTTAGCCAAATGCGCGAACGCATTAAGGTTATGCGCAAGCAACTGGTGGAAAAAGTCCGCGAGCTGTATGCCGACTTTGACCTGAGCTTCATAGTGAAGCAGCGCGGCATGTTCTCCTACTCCGGATTGACTAAGGAACAGGTGCAGCGGCTACGAGAAGAGTATTCTATTTACGCGATTGACAGTGGCCGCATCTGCGTGGCGGCGCTCAATTCTAAAAACATCGATTACGCGGCGCAGGCCATCGCCAAGGTTTTGGCTTTGCGCTGACCTGTATCAATGTCAGCTGAAATAGCGGCACGCAGGCGCTATTTCTGCGAACGCACAGTATCACAAAGGCAGCCGATTTTTTGCCGGGCTAGAGTTGAGCCATTACGATGATCCGCTCAATACCCATCAACGTTAAGGGTGATACCCTCAACGTTGATGCTGCGGATGAACTTGGTATCGGAAAGCAGCGAACCCAGGTCAGGCGTCACAATTATTGTCCCTAAACGTATATCCCCGCCCTTTCCGACTTCGATGCCGGCTAAGGTCAGATGGAGTAGCGGTACACCGACCAGCTTTAGTCTTTTGAGTCGAACCTCTGCTTTCAAAGCTACAGAGAACTTATTTTCAATTTCAGGACAATAATCTTCGATTGAAAAAACAGGGGAATAATAGCCACTGCAACAATCAATATCAGACTCATTAGAGCGGTAAATTTTATCTACTTCTTAGCGCTATTCCTGCGTTGACCCATCACCTGACCACGGATAAAATACGGCACTCTTCACAGTTGGAATATCGCGCATTGCTTTACAATTCCCCGATAGCTCAGTCGGTAGAGCGACGGACTGTTAATCCGCAGGTCCCTGGTTCGAGCCCAGGTCGGGGAGCCAAAATTCTAGTTAGCTGTCTTGCACTTAGCCCTGCCACCCCGGCGGGGTTTTTGCATTTTTACTGACCCTTTTTCTCCTATTCATCTCTCTCCTACTACCTCACTTCTTGAATAAATGGAAAGAAAGTCAGCAATTGTGCAGAAACTGTGGGCATGCTGTCAGTTGGTTCAGTAGAAAAAGAATACATCCAGGTATGTTTGCCAGTTCACCTTGCGAGAAACAAGAAAAATACTGCGTTGCCATCGATTGAGGATATTGTTAAGAAACAGTTCAATCCAATTCTAGATCCTTTTCCGGTATTTTCAGCAAAAGCCTTGAAAGCACCAACGGAAACCTGTTTGGCTCCCTCTCGAGCGTCTCAAAAGTTGATTCAATTGTGGTCGTATTTTTCAACCCAGCCCAAGTCGCAAGCTCTCTAGGACTTGGGCTTACATACGCCATTTGCCATGAATTAAAGGTGCGCTTTTCAATAGTGGTTTTGTAGACAATTTTTACGTCTGTGTGGCGACGGTCTTTGGAAATTTTTTCCAGAAGGGCATAAACCACCTCTTGCTCACCCTCCAAAACCTGTAAGAAATTTCCGTCGACATAAACCAATAATCCAGTGATATCAGCAAGCTTATTGCTCACTCTTGAATCTACAAGAATTTTGTAAAGCTTTGACTTTGGCATCGGCTGTATTGCAGCAGATGTGTAAACTGATTGGATTAGCATATTTTTTTCCCACTTTCTTGTAGTACGACGTGACCTACAATTTTAGTGCTAGTTTGAATTAAAGTCTGCACTGTTTATTGTGGATGCTTAACGTGCGGCGTAAATTGTCGGCGGCAAACAGGACTGAATGGTTTTTTGTGCTAGGTTCATTGACGCACTTTTCTGCATAGTTGCCGCCTGCTCCAAGACGTGTTGTTGTAGGTTGATCGCCGCAGGAGCCAATCAGCGCACTGTGCGGCCTCACGGTGCTGTATTGCCTCCGCTACCAGTCCACGCAGTGCGATGAATTCCTGTCCAGAACTAAATCCGTGCCAGATTGTGAACAGCATGAACCTGGCTCCGGCTGAGTAATCTAGAGAGGAAATACTCCATAGTGCGACGCAAACTTTACCAGGACTACCAGGAGGTATGTTGCCTTGCCCCGTGTGAAATTTAACGAAAGACTTTAACCTGAACTTTTAATCGTCAGGCTCTTAGTTTCCGTTCGGCTCTAGTAGCTAAATTTTTCAGCGTTTTCCGCAAAATGCCTGTATCTGATTCAGGCAATTACGGATTGTAGATTGCTCCTCCTTCCCTTATTCTCGGTAATAGTGAATTTATCAGGGGGGAATCATGAAATTACTAGATGGGAAAGTGGTCGCCATGACTGGCGGTGGCGGCGGTCTCGGTCGCTGTTATGGCGTGGCTATGGCTAAAGCTGGTGCAAGGATTGCTATATCCGACATAGATGCGGCTGCCGCGCAACAGACGGCAGATGCCATTACCCAGGCCGGAGGGCAGGCCATCGTTGTTACTGGAGACGTCACCAAGGCAGCTGCATTTGATGCACTGTTCGATCGCACTGAGAACGAGCTAGGGCCCCTGGACGTGCTGCTTAACATCGCCGGCATATTTCCGCGCTGCCCTTTGGTAGATATGGAAGAAGAACTGTGGGATGCGGTGATCACCCTCAATTTGAAGAGCGTCTATCTGGGATCGCGTGCGGCTATCCGACGCATGCTGCCGCGCAAGCGCGGCGTGGTTCTTAGTACTGCTTCAGGAACTGGCATCCGCGGTCAGCCCAAGGGTTCGGCCTATTCGGCATCCAAAGCGGGCATCATCGGCTTCACCCGCGCCGTCTCACTGGAACTCAAGGATACCGGAGTACGCATCAACTGTTTCGGGCCTGGCGCCACCGACACGCCGTTATGGCGAGTGGGCAAGAGCGAAGAGGATGTCAAGCGCCTGCTGGCTGCTGGCTATGTTTACCAGCCTGATGATTTTTCAAATATCGTCGTGCACCTCGCTAGCGACTATTCCGCTCCGTTGAACGGCGAATTCATCAGTCGCGATCTTCATCGCTGACCTGCTCAGTGAACGATGTAACCGCCGTCCATGACCAGTGCGTGGCCGATGACATAAGCCGCGTCGTCGGACACCAGGAAGGCAACAGCGCCTGCAACCTCTTCCGCAGTGCCAAAGCGCCCAAGTGGCACATCCCGCGCGCGCTGCTCCAGTTCTCCGGGATTACGTCCGGCGATGAAGCCCTCGGTTGATATCGGTCCAGGACAGACGGCGTTGACGCGTATGCCGTCTGCGGAGAGCTCCAGCGCCATCGAACGCGTTAGCTGGATCAGCCCCGCTTTCGTCAGATTGTAGATTGCGCCATAGCGCGATGCCACAATACCGAGCTGACTAGCAATGTGGACAACATGTCCACCGCCCTGCTCGCGCATAATCGGAACCACGGCCTGGCTTGCGAAAAACGGCGTGCGCAGATTAACCGCAACCAAGCGGTCAAAATCTTCCTGTGTGAAATCCTCGAAAGCCTTGCGGGCCCGGAGGCCAGCATTGTTGACGAGGATATCTATGCGCTTCATCCGACGATGCGCGGCAGTAACCATGTCGCCGGCCGCATATGGTTTTATCAGGTCATGCAGGCCCCATGCGGCATCCTCGGCGCCCACGGCTCGACAG
>JAYOED010000080.1:6972-9725 GCA_038106575.1 Burkholderiales bacterium | reverse complement strand
GTATTAAGGTATTAATATTAGTAGCCCATAGGGCATTAGTTCTCACACCCTAACGGGGTGAGAACAAGCCTAATGGGCTTAGACGATTAGTGCTCTTAGATATTAAGAGCTACTAGGACGATTAGACATTTCAGGCAGTTAGACGCTGTGTCAAACGGTTGCCAACTAGACAGTTTGTTGCTGACTGGAACGGATTGGACGAATTGCCATTCGCATTCCGTCCTCTTTGACGTTGTGCACACACATAGCCCGCGCGCGCCGTGTCCAATCCGCTCGATTAGGCCGGACCGGACTAGACAACGTGTCAACCTAGCAGGTCTAGCGCGCTCGATCATGGCCGATTAGCAGGTTTGCGCGACTAGGCCGGTGAGCTAAGTCGTTGATATCGTTGCGCTTTACACGATGTGTTCGCATAACATGCATTATGGAACTTTTAACCACAATCAGGTTAATCGTCAATGATATCAATGGGTTACAATGCGCGCCCATGCCGCTCGATCAGCGCTCGGCGGGCGATTAGACGAATTTACTTTGACACCGTGTAAAGAGGGGCGGGGGTCATGCCGGGGGTAGGGGGCGGATCAGACTTTGCGGTTTATCACCTGAATGGTCCGGCGCGTCCTAAGCGCCCTGTAAAAATTACAAGTTGTAAACCTGCTAAGTCGTCTAAACGTCTTATACACCCTGTAAATTCTCACAACCCGCTCCCGATAAGCGCGAACTATACAAAGTGTCTAATTGACAAACTTGCCTCCGGCTGTATTCAAATTGGCCAAACATGCGGAACCGGGCTTTACAAAGTGTAAAGCACGATACAGCCTTAATATCCCCTCACCCTGTAAGGGGGTGGGGGATTAAGAGGCTTGTCGCCGGGGATCAAATCGGCTAAGTGGGAGTTGCTAGCAAAGTGCCTTCCCGGCACAGAAAGGGAATGACCATGGCCACGAAGAATAATCTGGACGTTGGGGCGGAAGCGCCTCACCACACCGATCTGGCAGAGCGCTACCGGATCGAAGGCACGGTGTACGATCTGTCGCAGATCATTGCGGCGGTTAAGGGCGAACAGTCCAACGACGACTGGAACGGTCGCACGATGGGTGATCGGCTCGACGCGATCAAAGGCTACTTGAAGGATCAGGAAGCCGAGAAGGTCGCGGACGACGAGAACACGTCTGGCGACGGCGAGACGGTGCGTGACGGCAACGGCAACATTCTCGAACACCCGGCACAGATCGCCGGTAGCGACGGGAACGATGCTGGCGGTTCGGGCACTGCGACCGCCGTACAGGGCGACACCATGTCCGACGAGGACAAGGAAGCTATCGAGCTTGTACGGGCTGGACGTGCTGCTACCGGCCCGGTGGACACGCTGCGTGCGTTCAACCAGAACGACGAAGCCGACGAGGTTGAAGAACTGCAACAGCAGAACGAACGCCTCACCGACCAGATCGCCGCCATCCGCGACCGGCTCGACGCTGGCGACGGCCTGATTACCGACGCGCTCGACGCCCTGTTCGAGAAGGCGAGCGAAGCCGAACAGCGCGCCGTCGCCGCCGAACAGGACGCATCGCAGTTGCGCGGGGAAGTGCAGCGGTTGCGTTCGGCGTCCACGCGTGACAAGCCGCTTCACGGCCACGTGGACGACCTCAAGGCACCGTACTAGGTGCTAGCTAAGTAGCTCCCGCATAAGCTCGTCGTCTTCGGGCGCTGGCAATGCGGGGGTTACGTCCACGGTGTACTCTGCGTCGATAACGGGTACACGGCCACGCGCAGCCTCAAGCGCCGACACGATAGCACGGTCCATCGTAATCTCGTGCTTCACTTCGATCTTCTCACCGAAGCGCTTGCTGTCCCGCTTGCCAAGCACCCACTTGATATTATCGGATATGACCTTGGCCATTTTGGCGTCGGACTGCCCGTGTATCTTGTGGTTATCGATGTTGATAAGCGCGTCGGCCATGGCGTCGTTGCCACGCTGCACGGCTTCTTCGTACATCGTCTGTAGTTCCTTGTCGCGCTTTACATACGCGTCGTACGTCTGCACCGCAATGTTCGCACGGGCGCACGCGTCAGTGAGCGTTCGCCCTTGACTGCTTTCGTTGACAGCGTATAGAACAGCGGGGTAGAAGTCGTACGGCAAAGACATGGTGTACCTCTTTCGACGCGCAACATAGGGTAAAACGGCGTGGCAAGCAAGATCAGCATAGAAACGGAAACACAGCTAGCCGAGTTCCTAGCGGGCTTCTATGCTGATCCGTACGGCTTCGTCATGGCGGTGTTTCCGTGGGGTAGCCGTCTCGACGCCAACGGCAACAAGGTGCGCATACCCGGCATGGAATACTTGCCGGACGGAGCGCCCAACCCTCTGATCGACAAGACCGGGCCGGAAGACTGGCAGCGCGAAGAACTACAGGCGCTAGGCAAGCATATCCGCGAGAACATGGAACGGCGCGAGCTTGGGCTAGACATGGAAGTCTGGCGCAGCGCCATAGCGTCAGGGCACGGTGTAGGCAAGTCGGCGTTCGTGGCGTGGATCATTTACTTCCTAATGAGTACACGAGTGGACACGCGTGGCGCGGTCACAGCGTCCACACAGTTCCAGCTTGAAGACAAGACATGGCCGGAACTCGCGAAGTGGCATAACCTCGCACTCAATCGGCATTGGTTTGCATGGGCGGGCACGTCGTTCTCGTTTGCAGCATACCCCGAAGAAAAGCGCAAGAACTACCGTGCCACCGCAGCGACCGTTAGCG
>JAYOED010000080.1:0-6962 GCA_038106575.1 Burkholderiales bacterium | reverse complement strand
GTCTTTGTGATCTTTGACGAAGCGTCCGGCGTGCTATCGAAGATTTGGGAAGTTGCCGAAGGCGCGTTGACGGACGGTGAAGGCTTTTTCTTTGCGTACGGAAACCCGACGAAACCAGACGGCGAGTTCGCAGATTGCTTTGATAAGCACTCTCACATATACCGTACACGGCATGTCGATAGCCGTAGTGTATCGCATACGAACAAGGCAGCGCTAGCCGGGATCATTGCCAAGTATGGCGAAGACAGCGACGAAGTAAAGGTTCGTATCAAGGGGCAGTTCCCGACGCAGAGCTTTGACGGCTTCTTTGACGTGGCGAGCGTCAGCGATTGTATGCAGCGCGAAGACGTAGTGGTGGACCGTGCCGCTGCGCTTATCATGGCGGTGGACGTAGCCAACAGCGGCGGCGACGAAATCGTTATCGGCTTCCGCCAAGGATGGGACGCACGGTCACGACCGCTACAAGCGCGTACCAATCTGCGACACGGCGAAATGGTGAAGTGGGTAGCGGCCACCGCTGACGCTAACCAGCCCGACGCTATCGTGATCGAATGCGTGGGTATCGGCATTCCGCTATGCGACGACTTGGAAGACTTGGGCTATAAGGTACACCGTGCATACCCCGGCTCGATAACAACCGATCCGCACTACTATAACAACCGTGCGCTATGGTACAGCGAGTTCCGCGATTGGGTGTACGAACCGTTGAGCGCTATGCCAGACGATCCGGTGACGTTTAGCCAGATGACGAAAATGAAATACTTCTTGCGCAAGAGCGACGGCAAGACGTTGATGGAAAGCAAGCAGGACATGCGGACAAGGGGCTTGCCTTCCCCCGACCGCTCGGATATGTACATGCTGACGTTTGCTGTTAAGGTAGCACGCCGCAACCCCAACATGGCGGCTAATGCGGGAGCTAGACGGCGACGGATGGCAAAGACCGAATACGACCCATTGAACACTTAGGAGCAAGCCCATGGCCGCATTGTTCTCAAAGCCCAAAATGCCCGAAGTCAAGACGCCCGATCCGCCCCCGCCTCTGCCTGTCCGCTCGGCGGAAGATACCTCGAAACTTGCCGCCGAACAGCGCGAGAAGTTCTTTCGCCGTGGCGGGCGTGCCTCAACCATGCTGACGGGCGGTGCTGGTACGGGCGGCGGTGTGTCGGCCATCCGGTTCCTCGGCGGCGCAGCACGGACGTAAACGAACATGGCGCGGCCCGATCCGAAAGACGCAATCAAGCTGTACGAACAGGCGAAGTCCATACGATCAGTCGAAGAAAACGACTGGCGTATGGCGTCGGCGTATTGTCTGCCTTCGCACTATTCGGCGTGGCAGACGGACGGACCCGCCTCGTATCACCAGAGCAACGCCGCAGCGCGGCGTGTGCAATATGACACGACTGGAACGCGCTCGCTTCCTAAGTACGTGTCGATCCTCGAACGTATCGCAACACCTGTCGGCCAGCGCTGGCACGGTCTTATGCCGTCCGACGTGCGGCTGCGCAAGAACCGCCGCGTTAAGGCGTACTTCGACGCGCTGCAAGACTTGCTGTTCAAGATGCGGTACGACCCGAAGGCGTGGTTCCGTACCGCGTCGAGCGAAATGTACACGAGCATGGGCGTGTACGGTAACGGCCCTATCTACATCGGCCAGCGCAAGATCACACCCGTATCGAGGCTTCCCGGCTTCCGGTACATCGCGTGCCCTATGCGCGACGTGTTCTTTCTCACCGACGACGACGGCGAGGTAGTCGCGGTGTTCCGCCGCTTCTGGCTCAACGTGCGCCAGTTCAAGCAGAAGTTCCCCGACCTGCCTATGCCGACGCAGATGCAGAGCGAGGCAGCGAAGCCGACGCCGAATGAACAGCAGTATTTCGAGTTCGTACACTACGTCACCATGCGTGGCGCAGACTACGATCCGCAAGCGCTTGACGCACGACGGCACCCTGTCGTCGGCTCGTACGTGTGCGTCAAGAGCCAAGAGTATGTCGGTGACGAAACCGGCTTCCGGTCCATGCCGTATCGCATCCCGCGTACAGCGACGATTGCGGGCAACCCATACGGTATCAGCCCCGCCGTGTCTGTACTCGCGGCTTTGGGCGGCGCGTCCACGGTCAAGAAGACGTACCTCAAGCAAGGCAACAAAGCTGTCGATCCGGTGCTGCTGGCGTACGACGACGGCGTGTTGAACGGCGAAGTGGACTTGCGCCCCGGCGCGGTCAACTACGGCGGCGTGGACAAGCAGGGACGCGAGCTTATCCGTCCACTGCAAACCGGCAACTTCCGCGTGGCCGAAACGCTGCTGGCAGACGAGCGGCGCGATATCGAAGACAGCTTCTTTGTGACGCTGTTCCAGATACTCAACGATACGCCGGAAATGACGGCAACCGAAGTGATGGAGCGCGTAGCCGAGAAGGCGTCGCTGCTGTCACCGACGATGGGCCGTTTGCAGTCCGAGTTCCTTGGTCCGTGTATCGAGCGCGAAATCGATATGCTGGACGAATTGGGGCTGCTGCCCCAAATGCCGCCAGAACTGATCGAGGCGAAAGGCGAGTACGAAGTTGTGTACACGTCGCCGCTCGCCAAGGGTCAATACGCCGAAGAAGTCAGCGGCTTCATGCGTGCTGTCGAAATGGCGTTGGGCGTGGCCAATGCGACGCAAGACCCGTCGCACCTTGACCACTTCGATTTCGACACGGCCATCCCCGAAATCTCGGACTACATGGCTGTACCGGCACGGTGGACGAATGACCCGAAGCGTATCGAAGCCAAGCGGGAAAACCGCAATGCGCAAGCGCAGCAAGCGGAACTGCTCAAGAATGCGCCCGCACTGGCTAGCGCGGCTCAAACGGCAGTTAAGATGGGTGAGCAAGCATGAGCGCTGACACTTTCGTAGATAGCGACCCGTTCGACCCCGAACTCGCCACGCAAGCAGAGAACGTACAGTACGAGCAAGGCGTTGACGTAAGTGAAGCCGTAGCGGCTTTTATGCGTCGGCGCAAGTCGGCGTACAGCGCAGTGTTCGAAGCGGGCACACCGAGTAAGGACGATCTGCAATTCGTTCTGCTGGACCTTGCGCATTTCTGCCGTGCGTACCGTCCAACCTTTCACCCGACAAACCAGAAGATACAAGACCTTCAAGAAGGGCGTCGGGAAGTGTACCAACGTATCATGGATTTTACGCGTCTGTCCCATGACACGTTGATGTTGCTATATACAGACGCAGAAGCACCAAGAGGAATGAAACGATGAAGTGGAACACTGGCCCGGTATTCAACGCCGAAGGTGGCGGCGGTGGCGGCGGAACTCCCCCGGCACCCGCACCGGCTGGCAGCGAAGGCGGCACACCCGGTGTAACCGCGCCATGGGCGGGCGCGCAGGGTGTGTGGAAAGTTGGCGAAGGTGAAACGGCGCAGCCGTGGTGGAACACCATTGCCGAACCCGAAGCGCGCGCGCATATCGAAGCGAAGCAGTATGCCAGCCCCGCAGAACTGGCATTGGCGAATTACAACCTCACCAAGCTGCAACGTGGTGCTGACGACATTCTGGCGCTGCCCGCAAAGGACGCACCGCCCGAAGCGTGGAACGACGTGTACAAGAAACTCGGGCGGCCCGACACGCCGGATGGGTATGAACTCAAGTTCGGGGAAGGCGTCCAGACCGACGAGAAGATGGTGCAGTTCGGCAAGACGCTGTTCCACGAACTCGGCGTACCGGCGAGCAAGGCGCAGGCCGCAGCGGACAAGTGGAACGGGTTCGTGGCCGAACAGGAAGCGGCCATGCTCGAACAGGCACGTACGCAAAACCAGCAAGAGCTTGACGCATTGTCGAGCAAGTTTGGTGCCGATCTTGAGAAGAACAAGGCGGCGGGGCAGCGTGCCGTGCAGGCGTTGGGCTTGACGAACGATTTCATCGAACGTCTTGAAAACAACATCGGCAGTGCGCCGGTTGTCGAACTGCTGGCGATGATCGGGCGTAAGTCCGACGAAGGCGGGTTCGTCAATACCGGGGGGCAGATGGACCCCAACAACCCGGCCACGATGACGAAAGAACAGGCGCAGTCGCGTATTCAGCAGTTGCAAGGCGACGCCGAGTTCCAAGCGAAGTACACCGACAAGAACCACCCGGCTCACAAAGACGCGTTGCAGCTTATGGAAAGGCTGTTTGCGCGCGCATAAAGGCCGCTTGACGACGTACCCGATCTGACGTACTTACGAGGGGAACCGATCTGTTCGGTTCCCTTTTTCTATTTGAGGGCCGCTTTGGGCGCACACCCCTCGTTCAACACTAGAACAGACGGTTAGCAACCGTAACAAGGGGTTTTACCATGGCGGAAACACTAGCTACCTACAGCGTACCCGAACACCACGTCAAGATGTACACGGCGAACGTACAGGCGGTTCTCACCAAAAAGGGTGGACTGCTTGGCGCGTACGTGTCGTCTGCACCGTACACCGGCGAGAAGGCGCAAGTCGTCAGCTTCATCGGCCCGGTTGAGTTCGTGGAACGCGACACTCCGTACGGCGATACCAAGCTGTCGGAACTCGAACACACGCAGCGCTGGATTACCGGCAACGAATACGACTGCGCCGTTCTCGTGGACCGTCTCGACACGCTCAAGATGATCTACGACCCGACCTCGCCGTACGTCGAGCGTATGCGCGAAGCCGCATCGCGCAAGATGGACGAAATCATCATGTCCAAGTTTTTCGCCATCGCGAAAACCGGCAAGGACGGCAACACGAACGCAGCGTTCCCGAACGGCAACATCATCGCTCACGGCGGCACCCGCATGTCCGTGGCCAAGTTGCGCGCTGCACGCAAGCTGCTCAAGAAGAAGCACGTTGATCTGCGCACCACCAAGCCGCTTATCGCGGTGACGGCAGAACAGACCGATGATCTGCTTGGCGAAGTCGCCGTGGGTTCGAGCGACTACAATGCCGTCAAGCCGCTGGTGGACGGTGAAGTGTCGCAGTTCATGGGCTTCGTGTTCGTGCCGTACGAAGACAACGGCGTGTCCACGAACGGCAAGGGTATCCCGACCGAAAGCGTCGCCGGTCCCGCTGCCATTCGCAACTGCCCTGTGTGGGTGCCGGACGGTATGCACTTCGGTATGTGGGACGGCCTGTCCATCGTGATCGGCCCACGCCCCGACAAGAACAACATCAAGCAAATCCACGCGACATTCACTGCCGGTGCGACGCGCCTTGACGAAAGCAAGGTGTTGCAGTTGCAGTGCGTGGAAAGCGGTATGCCGTCCTAACGGCTACAGCGTGTACGTGGCGGCTCGACACCGCCACGTACTGACTACCCGTATGCGCTTCCCGTGTACGGCAACCTCGCAAATGGAGCGAAACAATGCACGTCGATACTGGAAAGACTATCAACGCCGAACAGCTTACGGACGGCTTTCGGCGTTACCCCGTGGACGATCACGGCAAGCTGCGTATGCAGTTCTTCAACGTTCCGGCGTTGACAGAAGCCGTGGCGCAGAACGGAACTATCGGGCTGTTCTGGCTTCCCCCCGGTCGCAAGCGTATCCTACCCGGCCTGTCGCGCCTCACCGGCTCGGCATTCGGCGCGGCACGTACGATTGACATTGGCCACGACGGCTACGCAGCGCGTCCGTCCGGCACGGCTACCGCCGAAGTCGCTGACCCCGACGCCTTCATTGACGGTATGGACGTGTCCGCTGCTGTCAACGGGGCTGCGTGGTCCACCGTACTCAAGTACGATCTGTACTCGATTGACGAAATCCTCGTGTACGCGACCGTCCTTGGCGGCACCATGCCGGTAGGCGCAACACTCTCCGGGTACTGCGCGTACCTGTACGAGTAATCCAAATAGGGGCGACGCGATGTTTACCAATGTACAGATCATCAACCTTGGTTTGTCCAAGATCGCGTCGTCCCGCGTTTCTCGCATCGACCCGCCCGTATCGCCGCTTGAGCGTTTCGTGGCGGAAGGGTACGAACACTGGAAGCGTTCGGAACTGACGAAGCGCAGGTGGGTGTTTGCGACCGAAGATGACTACACGCTTACGCGTACAGAGACGCTTGAGAACGTGGACCGTCCGTATAAGTTTCAGCTACCTGTCGAGTGTCTGCGTCCCATACGCGGTAAGCGTACAGAGTGGAAGCAACGCCGTCGTTTCATATACAGCGCGTACGATACATTGCGCGTGTCCATGATTATGAACGTGGACGAAGCCGAGTTCGATCCGCTCTTTGTGGAAGTATTGGCGTGCCGTATCGCGCTCGAAAGCGTTGAGTACGTTACACAGTCAAACACCAAGAAAGCCGACAGCGAAGCGCTGTACCGCGTCGCCGTGGACGAAGCCGCACGAGCGAACGCGTTCGTCATTGGTCCCGAAGATATCGGGGAAGACGACAGCGACTTTCCGTTCATTACATCGAGGTTCTAACCCATGGCCAAAGCGTCACCAATGGTGCGCTCGTTTAACGCGGGCGAGTTCTCGGAACTACTAGAAGGCCGTACGGACCTCGACAGATATCCCGCGTCTATGCGAAAGCTGGTAAACTTCATCGCCACGCCGCAAGGTCCGGCGATAAGTCGTTCTGGCACGGCATTCGTTACGCCTGTGAACGATCACGACGAGTACAGTGCGCTATTACCGTTCGTGTTTTCGAACGAACAGGCCAAACTACTTGAGTTTGCGAGTGACCGTATTCGATTTGTGGACGAAGACGGGTTGCAGGTGTACGAGCCAGTAGCTATGGCTATGGGTTCGGCGGCTGGCGCGGCTATGGTGTTCACGTCGGCGTCACTTGATGCGAACGTGGGCGATCAAGTCGTACTGTTGGGGTTTCCCGCCGAGTATAACCTAAACGGTGAAGTCGCCAATGTGACCGCAAAGTTGGGCACGACGTACACGCTTGATAAGGCGTATCCAAATCTCGACGTGGTGAACGGTAGCGTTGCGCGCGTGTATCATGTACCGT
>JAYOED010000079.1:9527-9748 GCA_038106575.1 Burkholderiales bacterium | reverse complement strand
GCCCGTAACGGTGTACACGTTTGATCGCTTGGGCGTTGCCAGCGGGCGACCAGTCGCTTTCCAACATGTCTATTTCATGGCTTTCCGTCAGCGTCAAGCCCACACCTGCAACTCGTATGTTGCCTATAAAGACGTGGACGTTCGGGTCTTCCATGAACGCGCGAACGCTTTCCTGTCTGTCCCTGTCGTTCATGTCGCCGTACGCTTTCACGACGCCGTAT
>JAYOED010000079.1:0-9517 GCA_038106575.1 Burkholderiales bacterium | reverse complement strand
GGGTACAGCCTTGGCCTTGCCGACGAGGCGACGCACCGTTGCGATATGCGCGGCGTCCAGCTTGGACGTGTCGCCTGTCTCGATAGCGGTGATGATCTGTTGTTCAAGATGCGGGTAGCCCGCCAGCGCTTCCTCGATTTCGATAGTGCTACCTTCGATCAGCGTTTCTTGTAGCCAGATCGGCGGTAGCTCCATGCCCACGTCCTTGTGCGTGCGCCGGATAGCGTTGTTGTATATCAGCGTTTGCAGCGTCGGCACCATTTCCGGTTTGGGGAAGTGGCGCGCACCATACGTCGTGACACGCTTCTCAAAGAAGTAGCGCACGAACTCGTCGCTGTCCATGTCGATTGCCTTGGCGAAGCGCAGGAATGAGAACACGTCGAGCGGATCGTTCGCCATGGGTGTACCCGTGACGTGCCACGAGTGTTCCGCCCATTGTATCAGGCTGTCGTCGCCGCTCGCTTCAAGCCCTAGCAGGGCGCGTGTGCGGTTGGCGTTCACGTTCTTGAGGTAGTGCGCTTCGTCAAACGCCACGAAGTCTATGTACTCGCCTGTCTTGGCGAACTCGCGCGTCCACTTAGCCATCTGTTCGTAGCTGGTAATCAGCACGTCGAAGCGGCCACGGGACCACGCCACGTAGTCGTGTATGTTCTTGCCTTTACATAGGCGCAGATCGTACGTCGAGAACTTCTTGAACTCTTTGATCCAGTTCTCGCGCAGCATGGCAGGGCATACGATAATGCCCCGCTCGCCTAGCGTTGCGTTGATAGCGCCGATTGTCGTGGCCGTCTTGCCGATACCCATTTCGTCATGCAGGCCGTAGCGGTCACGCGACGCCATGATGTTTGCAGCTACGGTCTGATAGTCGAATAGGGGAAGCGTCACTGTAGCGTACCTGCCTTACGCGCGTACTCCATGAAGCGGTCCATCTTCGCTTCCTTCTCGCGCATGTGTCTCATGTCGGCGTTAGACGCGAAGTTGAATAGCTCAATGTTGTGGCGTTCGCGTAGCATGGACGCGAGACACAGCACGTCGAGCATTTCGAGCCGCATCAAGACACGGTTCGTCGGCTCGTCTTGCCAGTGATCGTCCACGCCGAAGCGCAACGCCTTCGTCGCCGCCTTCTGCACTTCTGACAGTTCCTCGATAAGACACGTTAGCAAATACTCACGTTCGTTCATTGCCATGCCCTTTCCAGCAATCGTTCGAGACGCCCGCCCATGTCGTCAAGCGAGCCGTTGTTGATGAACGTACACGACCAGTCGTGTTCGCAGAAGCGGCCTATGTCGCGTTCCCACGACGTGCCGGTACGCACAACGTACGTTAGCATGACGTTGTTCTTGCCCGCAAGCGTTATCGCTGCGTTGACTTCGGGTTGGAAACGCACGTCTGGCACGAGTAGCCAGCCGTGTTCGTGGTTGGTGATGAACGACGCGCGCTCACGCCATAGATCGCCTAACACGTCCGGCCCACGCTCTGCGCGTAGCCTGCCGCCGTACTCTATGTACACTTCACGCGGCGTCTTGCCGTTGAGTTCGGGTTGGGGTTTGTCCTTGACCGCCTGGTAGGCGTCCACCGTTTCGGGCGGCAAGTTGTACTCGGCAAGCGCGGCCTCGTGCATCGGTCTGGCCATGGGCAAGATCGTGACAGGGTGGCGGCTGGACAGGCGAGACGCCAACGCGGACGCAAGGGTATCCTTACCCGCTGTGCGCGGGCCGTTGAATAGTACGACTTTCATTGCTACAGCGCCCGCAATACTTCGATGGGCCACGCTTTCGAGTTGCGCAGGTTGACCATCGCGCCAAGGCGGTAGTCAAGCTGCTTCTCGAACTCGTCGCGCAGTTCCGGCAAGATATCGTTCTCGTCAAACGACGTGCCGTTGGTGAACTCTGCGATCAACTTGGCGCTGTTCGTCGTGCCTTGCGTATCGTCGGTGTATTCTTCGGCGTCGAGTTGTGCCAACTTCGCCGGTACGTCAGCCCATGCCATATTACGCTCCTGTGTCTGCGTTCTGGTACGCCAAGCGTAGCTCGGCGTCGCCTATCTGTCCGATGGTATGCAGCACATGGTCTGCGCCAAACTTGGCGAGCATAGCCGCTTCGGCCCTGTCGATCTTCTTACCACCACGTTCGCCGCGCCACAATGCCCGATCCAGCGGAAAGAGTTCGTCAGCCCGCGCCAGAATGTCGTCGTCGCTGCCGTTCTGCTTACCCGGTACGTTGAGTATCTTCTTCCACGCGGCAGGCGGTACAGTCTCGATGACGATCTTGCTGTACAGCGCCGCCATGTAGATCAGCCCAACGCCATACCCAAAGACGAACGCAGCGCTGGCCGACTGGCGCGGTCTGCCGCCTACGGCTTCCATCACGACAAGCTCGACGCCCATCATTTCGTACGTGTCGAACATGTCGGCAAGCGCGAGTGCATCCACGCGCTTGCGTTTCTTCTTGCCGATGGTCTGATACCACACCGGCATGTCGTCTATGCTAATGACGCGTTGCGCTATGTTGTCGTACACAGCGAACGCGCCAGAAGCGCCGGGGTCCACACCTACGATAAGGGCCATTGCAATAGCCCTAGCGGCGCAGGGAAACGAACACGGCTAAACGTAGCTCCCTGCGATACAGGCACGGGTAGTTCGACGGTGGCAATGCCCTGTTGCAGCATAACAGCAGCGTCGTGTCCTTCTTTGGCGCGCATGATCTGGTGTTCGAGAATACGTATATGCCGCGCCTTACGGGCGATATAGCCTTCGATTGCCAGTTCTATTGTTGGGTACGCAAAGCGTTTACGCGCATCCTTCAACACGCGTTTGCGCTGACCGAAGTAGTTGACGACAACGGTTTTCTCTGTCTCGCCAACCACGGGCAACCCCGCAACCACGAGCTTTTGCTCCGGGTCTTCGTTCCAGTGCGATTCGTACACGCGATACCAATGGGTCATCGCAAACGCCTCGGATCGATGGTGCGCTCGTCGGCCATGACGACTTCCGACGCCACAATGTGCAGCCAGAATTTTTGCGGGTGATCGTTCGGCAAGTCAGGATCGTGGTCGCACTTGCTAAACACGATGGCAAGCGGCAACTCAACTTCCTTGCTCTTGTCTTCGAGCGCCTTGTACACGCCGTCCTGTATGTTAGCGGGCCAATCGCTCAATGAGCCTTCCAACCAGCCCGACACATGGACGACAATCTCGAACTGGCGTATGCCGGTGTGCGTCAGCGGCTTATCCTTCATGGGTCTTTTCCTCGGTGTATAAATGGGCGACACGTTCGCAATCCATATCGAACGTGCCGTCAGGACAGCCGCAATGCGGCCACGTGCAGCGCTTGACCATGGCCTAGCCCAACGACAGGCGCAGCGGGTGAATGGACAGGTACGTAGCGGTGTACTCGTTGAGTTCGTACCGCTGGTAAACGTCCACGCCGATCTGGATGAACTCGTTGCCCGTCACGCGCTTGAACTCGTTGCGGTTGACTTCGTGTTCGGTCACGTCGTCTTTGAGCTTGCCGGTGTGGCGGGCAATGGTGATCTTGTAGTCGGACATGTCAGTACCTCTTGGTTAGCCAGCCTATCGCCAGCAATGCGATCATGACGACCGCTATGTACCGTCGCGGTGCGGGCGACGGCGTTATGAACGGGGCGACGGCTTTTTGTCCCGCCGCCTGTGATGCGCGATACGCAGCGCTCGCGCTGCGCGATCCTTTTGCAAGGATTTGTCTAGCTCGTGACGTATAGCCATGAGTTCGCCTAGACGTATGTTCACGTACTCGGCTAGCTTCCACCATACTTCGTCCCGATCTATCTCAACGAGCTTATACCTGTCGTCTAACAACGGCTCAAGCTCTGCGTACTCAACTCCTATACGCGCCGCAAGCATACGCGGCGGCACGTCAAGCGCGTGGCATATACGGACGAGAAAGGTATCCTCGACGGTAGGGTTCTTTCCTGTCCTTCCGTGAAGCGTCACGTTTCACCTTCTGCGGTTTGCATTCCGGCTTCTCGTCGTCTTCGTCCCATGCGGTGCCGCACGCGGTACAGCGGTACGAGCCGTCCGATATGCGGCGAGCCTCACAGGCCATGGCTCGTTTCCAGATCGACAACATGCCGCTTGCCATCGCGGTAGTAATGCACCGTGTCGCGCGGCGGGCGCGCAGGCGGCATTGCGGCCTGTAGGGCGAGCATGGACACGGACGACAGGCAAACCTGGCGCACAGGGCCGAGCAGCGCCGACCGTTTAGTCGGCTCTGCCTTTTTGCGACGGCCCGCCATTACGACACTTCCATCTGTTCGGTGCCGTCGAGCGTTGCGAGCGCTTCGAGCAGGCCGTTGATGTTGCGTACGAGTTCGTCACGCACGGCGCTATACTGATCGCCGTCAGGCGAGAACGCATTCTTGCCGTTGAGCCAGTTGTTGTACGTGGCGCGCGATACGCCAAGCGTCGCGGACATTTCGGTGTCCTTGGTGCTGCCGTGGTTCTTCATGAGAACCAGCACCTTCGGGTCCACTGCGCCTTCTGCGGGCGCTGCGGTCTGCGCCTTCGGAGCGGCGGGCTTGCGTTCGGCCTTGGGCTTCGCTGCCTTCTCGCCGCTCGACGCGTTGCCGATAAGCTCGATCATGTGGTCAGCGGTTTCGTCGCCGTATTCCAGCACGACCATTTGCAGGGCTTGCACGTCGTCTTCGTCAAGGCCGAGACGCTTGCCCGCACCATTGGCGAGGATTTCGTCATCGTCACAGGCGAGCGACAGATCGTCGTACACGGTCATCTGGTCAAAGTCGTTGCCGACATGTGACTTGATCTTGGCCGCAAGGTCTTCGGCGCTGTTTGCGGTAGCGTCGGACATGGCTTGCTTTCCTTTCGGGGTTTCAGCTTGTGCAAGGTGCTGTTCAAAGAAGATTTCCACGTCGGCCTGCACGATTCCGGCGTTGGAAAGGACTTGCGCGGGCGTCTTCTGGTACGAAAGCTGCTTGAACACTTCTTTCGCTACGCTCTGCGACAGCTTGACAATTGCGTTTTCTTCCCACAACCGCGTATCGATGGTGTTGCGGCCAAGCCAATCTGCGGACAGCAACGCCTCGAACGGTTCGAGTACCTTTTCCAGTTCGTCGTCAAGCCCACTGCTGTACTCTTGGCGCGATGCGTTGACGAAATCCTCGTCGGGTTCCGTGACCGCTGCGTCGGCTTCGCTCAACATGCCAACGTCTTCGTACTCGCCGTTCATGAGTACGTACATGTCGTACATGTCTTGGATGATTGGCAGAACCTTTTGCTGCACGTTCTGCATAGCGGCAAACTCGACCTGCGACGCGACGGCCTTCATAGCCTGTTCGATGGTGGGTTTGCGCTTGGGTGCCAGGCCGGGATTGCCCATGGCCTGTTCGATGATATCGGCTTTGTCACCGATCAGTTCGTGTATGTACATTGCGGTGCGCTCCGGTGTACTGCGGTTAGTGAATAGCCCGCACATTGCTACACGGGCTATCTGCTAAACGCAGCCGATTACTCGGCGGCGCTGGCAGCTTCCGGCTCGACGCGCCACACGCGGACGCCACGGCCCATCTTGTCGTCGTTGACGGTGCGGATAGCGAAGTCCTGTCCGGCGTTCTGCTTGCGGAAGCGACGGATCGCGCCGCTGATACGGTTCGACGCCTTGCGGGCTTCTTCCTTGAACGCCTTGGTGCGCTCGCCTTCATCCTTGATCGTGTCGGGCACGGTGACGCCGACGAGGAACGATGCGCCGACCGGCATTTCAGCGAAGGGGTAATTCACGCTGTCGCGTCCGCCGCCGAACGTGGTGCGGGCCGGAACGTCAAAGCCGGTTTCGATCTTGAAGGCGCTCGACGCCGTGGTTTCGGTAGCCGGTGCGGCGGCAGTGGTCTTGGCCTTGGGGGCAGGTGCGTTTGCCATGGTATTCACTTTCTCTTGGGTTGCGGGTTGTGCGATAAACTTGTTATGCACGGTCCCTGATTAGCTGTCAAATGGTTTCTTGTCAACTAGGCCGATTGGCCTTAGCACGCCTTTCGTACGCGCTGTGTTTCAGGCTGTCAAGCCCGGTGTGGCCACGGGTTCTTTCTGCACGGCGACGTGCGTTCCGTCCTTGAGTTTCAGCAGATCGTAGCCCCATGCGTACGTTGCGGGCATTGGTACGATCAGGCCGCGTCCCTCGAACTCGCCGTTGAGGCACAGAAAGCGTTCGTAGGTTGGTTCTGGCTTGGCCGGTGCGGCGTCCGGCATTGCGATGTCTGTCTCGATCTTCATAGCTTCATTCCTGATTTCAACCCTGTTTCGGCCTCGTAGGCTTCGGCAGCGGCTTTGTGGGTAGTAAAGTGCTTGTCTGCCATCCATTCGACAAACTTGCGGTAGCCGGGGTGTTCGGCGTCGTATTTGTCCACGCCATCCCACCACTGCTTTTCGTCTGGTAGTTCGTACAAGACGGAACCGCAATGCGGACAACATGGCAACCCACCGCGCGTACTTATCGCGCTTATGGGGCCGAACCACGCGCAACGCGCGCCGTAAACGAAACGTGTGTCTTTCATGGCTTCTCTCCTATCTAGCTAGTTGTGGTGCGGCGAGCCGTTTAGTCGCCTCGATTTTCCCGCCCGCTGACAAGGAAACGGCATAGGGCAGGTGGTTGGCCTTGAGCGGGGTAGGATACAGCCCCCACCAAAGCAGACAAGCCGCCTCGCTGATATGCGAGACAGGCAAGGTTCCGGCATGGATACGGGCGGCTAGCTTTTCAGCTACCGCCTCGCTTGTGCAAATCACGTACACGGTACGCGTCATGGCTTCTCTCCTAGCAGTTCATTGAGACGCACCGCGTACGGTGCGCCCTATCAACTGCTAATCGAGGCGCGAGCCAACGTCGGCGCGGATACCGTATTCGGCCAGCTTGTCGCGGAACGCACGCGCACCGGCTTCGTGGTGGCCGATTGCCTGTCCAGCGAAATCGCCCGGTTGCCAGAACTGCCAGCCCTTCGGATACCCCTTGTCGCCGTACGTGCGGCGCATTGTCGGGCTAGACTTGAGTTGCTTGCGGCAGTGACGAGCGAGCGGATCGTTGCCGTCGATTGTCACCCACGCAAAGCCGCAATCGAGCGCGCGCATGTTTTCCGGCCCCATGGCGTTAACCGCCTTGCGGGCGGCTTCGTGCGCTTCGTCCAGAATGGTTTCGTAGTTCATGGCTTCTCTCCTATCGGTTAGCCGTTGGCGGTATATCGATACGGCGCGTTGTACACGCCGTACTGTATGCCGTCAAGCCCGATTGCGTACGCTGCGCCCATAGTCGCGCAATGCCTTTGTGTATTCGCGGAACCGGCCTTTCCAGTTGCCACGCCATGCGACGACGGTTGACGCGCCTTGCCCGTAAAAGCGCCCCATGTTCGAGCGCTCGCCAGCGTAAACCCATTGGCCGGGTTGCAGTGCCGCGCGTTGCGTGTCGTCTAGCGTCCAGATATCGAGTGCGGGTTGATACTTTGTCATGGCTTCTCTCCTGATTAGGGCTTGACGGGCAGTAGCTTTACACGCCCGCCGCGTTCGGCTATCGCCGCCTCATACGTCTCGGCTTCTTCGGCGCTATATGTCGCGCCATGCGCGGCGAACGTCCAGCGCTTTTCGCCTTTGCGCATTACGAGGATTTGACACGCTTTCATGGTTTCTCTCCTATGTGCTAACGGTTTATCGAGCGCCACGCCTCGCGACGTGACGCCTATAAACCGTTACCGTTCCACGTCAACCGTTGCCAGCCATGCGCCCGGTTTGCCTATGTAGTGCGACGCGGCGTTGCCATAGCACGCGGCATACACGCGCCGCCACTTGCCTTCCCATTTGACCATATAGGGCGTTGGCAGTTTCGCGCCGTATCCGGTTTGCGTCATGCCGCTACGCGGTGCGACGGTTTCCTTGCATTCAACCGATACGGTTTCGAATGGTCCGTTAGGCAAGCCGCAAGCCGCGCCGCCGAATTGCAAATATGCTTTCATGGTTTCTCTCCTATCGTAGCGCGCTTGCGCATGTGTCGAATGAATGGGTTTGCTGGCAAGATTGCATCGCGTCCCTGTTGTCCGTGGCCATGACGACTAGCGCCACCATGGCCACGATTGCGAGTGTTGCGCGGATCATACAAGCGCGCCAGTGTATTTGTTGAGCGTCATGCCGTCGCGGTAAGGGATAGCCAAGCCTTGCCCTTCCTTAGTAACGTGTCATGATCGTTTCGGGAGACAGGCGAAACGCCGCGTGCGCTTCCCTGCCCGTGTCAAACCGTACCTTGTGAATGAGCGTTACGCCAGCCCGGACGGTTAGCGTGTACATGCCACGCGCGCCGGAACGTTCTAGCGTGACGACATGGCCGTTTGCTTCCCGTGTTTTAAACATGTCAGTCCCTTTCTTGGCTTATCAAGCGGGATTGCTTGCTAGTGGCGCGCACGATACGCGCCACAGGTAAACAATTCGTTAAGCCTTGCGCTTTGTGCGCTTGCAATGGCAGATTTGCTTGTTGTCGCCATAGGTGACGCCATGCCACTTGAAACCGTCTGGCCCGGTAAATTCCACGTCGTACCGCTTGCCCGCTATGTTGTGGCGTCCAACGCTATACGCGCCGTTGAACTTAAATGTACCGGGCCAGTCTGTCACCTTGCACTTGTTGTAAGACGCGCCTTGCTCAATCGTCATGTAAAGCGTGGCCTTGCCTGTCTCAATCATGCTGGCCAGTTCACGCTTGCCGCAACATTCGTAGCAAATCGGCTTTGCGTTGTCGCCACGCTCGAAATAACCGTAACCCGTGCCGCCGCTAGTCTGCACCGGCTTTACACAACCGCAATCGCCGCAAAGGAATTGCACGCCGTCAACGTGCTTAGTGTCATGCGCCTGCTTTTGCGTCTTAATGATCGTTGCCATGGTCTAAACCTTTCTTGGCGTTGTCGATAAGCGTCATGTAAAGCGCTTTGCGTACGCTGTCAACACATTTACACGCATTAAATGCCGATTTCACGTCTAGCTAGTTCATTTTCCACCGCGTCGCGCCAGTCCAAGCTGTCAAATGTCGTTTCGTCTAACGTTTCCATCGCATACGGCACGACATCGTCAAGCGCCATAAGCCCGCTAGACACTCGGTCCGCCATTAAGGCCACGTAATCCGGGCTGACAGGCTTGGCGTGTTCCTCAATCCAAATGTGCAATGTGCTACCGTTAGACAGCTTGCGCACAATGTCACCGTCACCCTTGGCCTTTTCGGTTTTAACATTCCAGCGCCAGCCCATCGCAGACTTAATGCGCTTCATGACGTTTTGGTGCCCGAACTTAGGGTGTAAAGCCCAATCACGCTTGGCACCTGTCACGCCGGAACGCATGACAACACCCTTCATGTCGCGTTGCTCATATCGCAGTGCTACCGCGTCTTTACGTCCGTCATATTCGATAGACATGTTGCATACTCCTATTTCTGCCTAACCGGCCAATAACACGGTTTTCGCGCGTGCGCAACACACGCGATATTATACGCTATACCCTACCCGTAGGG
>JAYOED010000078.1:0-10101 GCA_038106575.1 Burkholderiales bacterium | reverse complement strand
CCCTCGAAGTGCGGCTGCAAGAGTTTTTTCTTCGCTACGTCTGGAGTCAATATTGGCCAACGCGGGTTACCACCCCGTGGTTTTGGCCCCTTCGGTTGCCAGTAGCACGTAGGCCATGATGCAGGGTTCCTTGCCGCGGTTTTCCCAGTTGTGGTTAGTCGCGCGCTGGATGATTACGGTACCCGGTGTCAAGTGGACTTCTTCGCCGTTGTCGAGTTGCATCCAAAGTTCGCCTGCGAGACAGATGGCATAATCTACGGAATCAGTGACATGCCAGCGCTTGGCTACGCCGGGTTCGTATTTGGCCAGGCGGAATACCGAACCGCCGGCAAGGCTGGTACCCAGTTCCCAGGTATTCGGATCTTCCTCGGTCATTTCGGCGGGCAGTTTCTTGGTGGCCCACATCGGGATATTGTTGAAGCCAGGGCGCATCGGAATTGGTGCGATTTCGCTGTCCAATTTGATGCAGGACTTGCCTTCCTTGTTGATACCTGTGACGACTCTGCGAAATTTCATAATCGTGTTGCTCTCCGTAGATGCAATGTTGCCGGGTAAAAAAAATACCGGCGCGCAGGCGACCGGGCCTTTGCTGCTGCGATGAAATTGTAACGCATTTGCCGTTCCTTCAGGCTGCGGATGATCCAAGCAGAGACTGCAGCAAGTCGTGATTCGAGGCGTTCATTTCCAGTTCACCAGCATTGATGCGGCGGTCGATCTCGACCACCGCATCATTGGCCGGCGTGGGGATCCCCAGTTCTCGTCCGCGATTGGATACCACGCCGCTGATGAAGCCGATCTCACTGACACGCCCTTTAAGGTGGTCGTGGATCGGCGCCGTGCGGCCGCCACCAACATGCGACAGGAGTGTTTTCATGGTGGTGACTAGGTTTTCGTCACTGGAGCCTGCAAACTCGTCTGCGCGTAGCCCGAAAATCGGCTCGGTGCGATAACCCAGTGCGGTGCCGACCGCTAGTGATTCACGACCGAGGATGACGGATATCTCGAACATTCCGGGCAGTGCGGCGGCGTCGTTGTTGCGCATGCCGAGTAGGCTGAAGGGTCCCATGGTCATCGTATTGGCGATCAGCTTGGTCCACTTCGCGCCGTAGATGTTGTTGGTGACATCGCAACGCCCGACCTTGGCCATCGTTGCTGCGATTTCCTTGACGCGGGGTGTGTAAGAGCCATCAAGCTCGCCCACCGTGAACCATGAGCCTTTGCGGGTGGTGTTACGTTGGATCTGTCCCGGCGTGAACAGTTCAGCCTGCAGTTCAACCACGCAGCCGATCACCCGGTCGCGGCCAATGATCTCGGCAATCGAGTCGTCATTCATGCCGTTTTGCGTACCCACCAGCACGCCGTCAGCTTTCAGCCGGGGCTTGATGAATTCAGCCAGCCAGCGGTGATCGTTGGATTTTGCAGCTAGAAACACCAGATCGAATTCGAGTCCGCCAGATGCCGCCAGATCACAGAGATTCAGTGCCTTGACCGGGACCTGGAATTGCGAGTCGCGGAACTGCACCTTCAGGCCGTTGGTTTTCATGGCCTTGACGTGTGCTGGCCACTGGTCGATCAGAGTGATGTCGAAACCGGCCTGGGTTAGGTCGGCGCCGATACTGCTGCCGATGGCACCGACCCCGAGTATGGCGATTTTGCGATCCATGACGTGACAGTTCGTTCAGGTTCTGCTTTGCGCGGCGAGTTTTAGCAGCTCGCACACATCGTGGTTTTCAATGTCGAGAGCGACTTTGGCGATGGCATCGACAGGAGCCTGCGGCAGGATGCCGCGGATTTTTTCGGTGACCCCGGCGGCATCGACCGGATTGTCGATGGAGCCGGTGGGGTTGAGGATGTCCTGGCGTATCCACTGGCCGTCTTTTTCGGCCGCCACCCAGCCCGCGAAGTGCTTTGGGTACAGTTTGTCGAGTTTAGGGTCATGCTCACATTCGAGCTCGGCGGCGAGCTTGACCAGCGCTGGATCGCCCATGCGTTCGGCAGTGAACTGCGGAGGCAGTACCTGGCCGTCTGCAAGTGCGGCGGCAATCACGTAGCGCAGGCTCATCTGCGCATTGAGCGCGCTGCCCGGTGCATAGACAAAACCGCATTGAACATCGACCACGTTGGACAGCCCGACCTTGACCCGGCGTTTCGCATCCCACGGCGCACCGATTTTTTTGCGAACTGCCAGCGCGGCGTCGATATAGGCATGCGTGCTGCCGCAGCAGGAGTAGGGTTTGATCGAGTTGGTGTCGGTGTGCCAGATGCGGCCGAGATCGCGCGTGAGTTGTGAGATGTCGCTGTCGTCAGAGTGTGCCTTGAGTACGCCGCCGTCCCCGTATTCATAGATCTGTGTCGGACCGGTGTAACCCATTGCCGCGAGTTCGGCAGCGAGCACGCCGGAATGCACTGCTTTGCCGGCATGGAAGCGCTTACTCATGGTGCCGTCGGCGTTGAACGCCCAGGTACCCGCACCCTGCGTGCCGGCCAGTCCCAGCGCCCACGCCGTCTGTTCTGGATTCAGTTTGAGCAGCGACGCGCAGGTCGCTGCGGCAGCGAAGGGGCCGTAGATGCCGGTGATGTGCCAGCCGCGCAATCGCGTGGCGGAAGGATTCGAAGCCAGGCTGGAGCGGATCATGGTTTCATAGCCGGCGGCAATCGCCATGACCACGGCCTTGCCGTCTGCGCCGAGCTTTTCCGCCATCGCCAGTGCAGCTGGCACGGCAATCGCGCCAGCATGCAGTTTGGCGTTGTGATAGTCATCGAGTTCGAAGGCATGTGCGGCTGATCCGTTGACCATGGCCGCATCGGCGACGCGCAGAGACGGCGTTTTGTCGCCCCACACCGTTGCATCGCCTTTGCCGAAACTGCCGGCACGTGCCCATTTGAGCAGCATGTTCGCCCACGGCGTGCTAAATCCGTAGATGCCGACACCCAGTGTGTCGAGAATGGCGATGCGCACTACTTCGCGGGTGCGTTGCGGTACGTCTTCGTACTTCAGTCCGCTGATCCAGGCTGCGAGCTCAAGGGTGGCGCCCACGGCGCGGCGATCGTCATTCATGTGCGGAATCCTCCGAAATAGTCAATATTTTCCTGCACAGTAACTGCGGGCCGTTGATCCTGCACGGCAGAGTCCACATGGCACACAGCATTGCGCCATGAGCGGTAAGGCGAGTGCGGGATTGCCCCAGTCATTCGTGTTGCGGGGCCATCGCGTCCAGTCGTAGGTCATGCGATTCGTTGCGTCCGGATTGACTGGCGCTTAGGGTCACGATACGTACGCCTGGTCCGGCAAAAGTCAGCTCGTGAGAGAATGTCGCCGGACCGCACAGATCACGTTGCGCCAGTATTTTTCCCTTTTCGTCGGTCAGCGTGATCCGCGTGATTTCATGCCCATCGATAATCGCTTGAATGCGGAAAGGTTCACCGGCGAAGCGGCGGTAGGGTTGCGGGTCGCGCCGGGCGTTGTATTGTAAATTATTGATTTTAAATAGTTTAAAAATCTTATCGGTCATCAGATTCTCCTAGAGTAATGACTGCCATTCTAGATGCGGATGCGTGCAATGACGATCTCGAAACGGTATTTGCCGCGGTGGATGCCGCACTTGCGGGTTTCGAGGACGCGATTACCCGTGGCGTAACACTGCCGCTGGCGGCGACCATCGAAGAGGCCATCGGGTTGATTCGGAAACTGGTGACTGCCTACATCAACGCTTGCGGACAGAAAACGCTGCCAGCCGCCGACGCCGATTTTCTTGATGTATTCAAGGTGCTGGTCAAGGGCGAGCCGACATGGAACCCGATTCGCGCCACGTGCCGTGACCTTGTTACCCACCGCACCGGTAGTATCAGGGGGGGCAGTGATGCGCTTCCCAAGGTTCCGGAAAAAATGGCCGTGCGCACGGCCCGGCATGTTTATCTCTACATCAAAACCCGTTGTGTCCGTGAAGGTCGGCTGGGCGGAGAGTCGTGAACTGCAGGCGTGCGTATCAGGACCTCTGGGCAGCTGAACAAAGTTTTTTGTGATTTTGGAGCATTAATGAAGACAGCAACCAGCCGCGTACGTGGCGTCGAACACGACATCGTCCAGATGCCGCAAGTTGGCGACAAGGCACCGTATTACGAACCGCAAGGCGACGAAATCGCCATATTCGAGGCGGCCTACAAACGTCGTCTCCCGGTGATGCTGAAAGGGCCTACCGGATGCGGCAAGACCCGTTTTCTCGAATACATGGCATTCCAGCTCAAGCGGCCCCTGGTGACGGTGTCCTGCCATGAAGATCTGACAAGTTCTGATCTAGTCGGTCGTTTCCTGCTGGAAGGCGCTGAAACGGTTTGGAACGACGGACCGCTAACGCGTGCAGTGAAGGCGGGCGCGATCTGCTATCTCGACGAAATCGTCGAGGCGCGTACCGACTCGACGGTGGTTATCCATTCGCTGACCGACCACCGGCGCAAGCTGACCATCGAGAAGAAGGGCCAGGAAATCGATGCGCATGAGGATTTCATGTTGGTGATTTCCTACAACCCGGGCTACCAGACCGTGCTGAAGGATCTCAAGCCTTCCACCAAGCAGCGTTTCATTGCCATCAATTTTGATTTCCCGCAAGAGGAGGTCGAGCGCAAGATCCTAGGCAAGGAAGTGCCGGGCACCAAACCTGAAATCGCCCAACAACTGGTGGCCATCGGCCGCAAGGCGCGGCTGCTCAAGGATCACGGGCTTGAGGAATCGACTTCGACCCGTGCGCTGGTGTACGCCGCGAGCATGATGGCGGCGGGACTAGATCCGGTAGCGGCCTGCCAGGTGGCGATGGTCAATCCGATCACGGATGATATCGAGTTGTCGGATGCGCTGATGGAGATCGTCAACGCGCACTTTGCCTGACCGGACAAGCGGCTATACGACCAGCGCGCGGCGTCGCGTGCACGCCCAATACCCCGCCTGACATCCAGTTATGCCCCGTCATTTGGTTGTGCGGCTCCTTGCGTTCCGGTCTGCTCGCTACGATTCTCAGGCGTTCGGTGACTTTTTTGATTTGACTTCGAATGAATGACACTCCTGCCATCGACAAGGTGCTGGCTGATCTAAAGGATCAGAGCGTCGTCGCGCACCGCGAAGTCGAAGCTGTGCTACCAGTCATCATGCGTCATGGCGAGGAGACCGCGCTGCGATGGCTGGCGGCCTCCGCGTCGCTGTTTTCGTTCGAACGCGAGGCCGGCAAGGCATTCATTCGCGGCAGCCTGGAAGCGGAACGGATTTCGGAAACGGTGCTGCCGTGGACGCAACAGGCGCTGGCATTTATGCAGTGGCGTGCATCGTGGCGGGCACTGGAAGGGTTCATGGCTAATGTCGCGCGTGCCTATGGTTCGCTGGGACATGCCGGCGAACAGCGCTGGGCAGACATCGGTTTCTGCTGGTGCGCACGCCAGATCGAAAGCGGTGCCGCCTATTTCATGACGCCGGTGCTGGAGCTTGCAGGTCGCCACGGCGGCATTACCGCTGTCGAACAACTCGCCGCACCCGCAGACGAATTGTTCGAGTCACGCAAGCTGATGCTTTCCACTTACCTTCCCGGAGCGATCCGGGTACGTAATCTGCTTGGCGCGCAGGCGATATTGCCGTGGGCGTCTCGGGGCGCCGACATCATGCAGGCGGGGCGCGCGCGCGGCGAAGCCTATTTCCGCCTGGAATCGGAGGAAAGCCTGTCGCTGCTGCTGGAGCATCTCCCGGGATACCGGTTGATCGACCGCAACCGGCTGTTGGCGATGTTGCTCGATGTCTGGTTCGGCGGCGCGTTCGAGCTCAAGGAAAGCACCTGGTCGCCCGAGCAGGGGCGGCCGTTCATCGAAACCGACGGCCGCAGCATTTTTTTTCCGGCGGTCATGGCCGATCGCGAAGAGGCTATACTGGCTGTGCTGCATACCGCTGCTCACGTGCGTTACCGCACCTTCGACCGCGAAGCGATGCAGGAGATGTTTGCCGAGTCGAAAATCGATTTTCCTGCCACAGGTGCAGTGTCCTGGGCACCGCTGTTCACGCGCTTCGCCGATGACGCCCTGCGGTTTCAGCTGATTTTTGATATCTGCGAGGACTTGCGAGTCGATTTCCGGGTGCAGCGCGACGTTCCCAATTATCTGCGCCGCATGCTTCGTGCCGCGCGCGGTCTGATCCGCAGTCATCCGGAAACACAGCCCTATTTCGATCTTGCAGTCACCAGCCTGGAGTGCGCGCTGGCGACTGACGAAGGTGCAGCCGCTGATTCGCGTTTTGCTTCGTTGTTTACCGATGGCGCTACGGTCGCCGACGCCTGGCGCACAGCCCTGGGACTATACGACGGAACTACGCTGCCGGCGATTGTCGACCTTGAATCTTTTCATGCAGCCTACTTGCCCGGACGTTCGCCGAATGCGACACGCATGGCTTACCCGCAGGAAAAGGACGACAGCGATCAGCAGACTCAGCCTGGTGCCGAGCAGCAAAGCCAGCAGCAGGAAGATGGTGAGGAAGAGTCGGAACAGCCGCAGAATGCCGAATCGGGGGATGAACGCGAAGACGGCGAGAAGAAGGAAGTGCCCAGCTATGGTGATTCTTCGGGGCAGTCAGCACGCGCGTCAGGTCAAAGCGACAAGGAAGCGCCGAACCAGGGCAGCAGCGAAAAGGGTATACCGTACCCCGAATGGGATTACCGCGAGTCGCGCTACAAGCGCAACTGGAGCTGGGTGCAGGAGAAACGTCTTGCTGAATCAAATATGAGCGAGACCAACAAGCTGATGCGGCAGTATGCCAACGCGCTGAAACGGTTGAAGAAGGCGATTCAGTCGCAGAAGCCGACCCGCGCGGCGCCATTGACCCAGCAGCTGGATGGCGACGACATGGATCTCAACGCGGTGGTCACCTACGTAGCGGAAAAGCGTGCCGGACGTTCCCCGCGCCCCAACATCTACAAGCGACGCGAGATCCGTCAACGCGAAGTGGCGGTGACGCTTCTGGCCGACATGTCGACCTCGATCATGCAGCATCTGCCCGAGGGCGGCGGGCGGCTGGTCGATCGCGTGCGCGCCGGTGTGCTGCTGTTTGCAGAGAGCATGGAAGAGGTCGGCGATTCCTATTCGATTGCCGGTTTCTGCTCCAAGTACCGGGACAACGTCAGTTATTACACCCTTAAGGGGTTCAACGAGACGCTGTCTGAGGACATCCGTGCGCAGATTGGCGGCATGTCGGGGCGGCTGGCCACGCGGATGGGCGCAGCTATCCGTCATGCCACCGCAAGGTTCGATGGTGTTGAGAGCCGACGGCGGCTGCTGCTGCTGCTTTCGGACGGCCGACCGGAGGACTACGATGACGGCGGTGACCGCCGCTACCTGCACGAGGACACGCGGATGGCGGTCAAGGAGGCGGTGGCCAAAGGGGTGCATCCGTTCTGCATCACGGTCGATACGATGGCCAACCAGTACCTGCCGCAGATTTTCGGCCCCGGACATTACCTGGTGCTTGACCACATCAACAGCCTGCCCAACAAGCTGCCCGAAATCTATCTGCGGCTGCGGCGCTGAGGAGGTGAACGATGAGCAGTGAATTGTGGGAAATGATTTTCCGGCTGGGCGCGGCGCTGGCGGCCGGTGGTCTGATCGGCCTGGAGCGCAGTTACCACGGGCGTCCGGCGGGATTCCGTACTCACACGCTGGTGTGCCTGGCTTCGGCGTTGCTGATGCTGGTTACCTTTTACGAAAGCCAGTGGTTTGCCCATGGCAGTTCGCGGGTGGTGGTCGATCCGACACGGATGGCACAGGGCATCATGACCGGTATCGGTTTTCTCGGGGCTGGCGTGATCATGCGCGAGGGCCTGTCAGTTCGCGGACTGACTACGGCAGCTTCGATCTGGGCGACTGCCGCAATCGGCATTCTTTTTGGTATTGGTTTCAACATTCCTGCAATGCTGGCAGTGGCGGCCACTCTGGGTACCTTGTCCTCGTTCCGCTGGATCGAAAGTAGAATGCCGACCGAGTTCTACGCACAGTTCCACGTCAAGTTCAGGCGCGCGAAGACGATGACTGAGGAAGAATTGCGCTTGATCGCCAAGGCGGCGGGTTTTTCCATTGCTAATATGACCTACGAGCTCACAGATGGCGGCGAAAGTTTTGAATACCGCATGGGCATCAAGACCCTCAATCCGGGCAACATGCATGTGCTGTCAGAAAGGCTGAAGGGCGAGACCACAGTACTCGAGTTCAGCCTCACGCCCGTCAGTGCCTGAGCCCGGCGTACTGATTGCAGGGTCTGCGACACGAGTCGCGACTGAGGAATATGTGCGCACGATTGGTGCGGGCTGCTCCGGAGGACATTACAGCGATTTCCTCAATGAGCATCTGCAGCTCTCGTCGCTAGGCGTTGGAACGTTTCCCGGCGCTGCGACCGATGAAGTGGATAAAGCGTGCGCACAAACAGTAGGACGTGCGCTTTGCGGCGGAATCAACGTCATCGACACTGCGGCGCATTACCGCTATGGAAGGTCGATGCACGCGGTCGGATCGGGGCTGCGCTTTGCATTCGAGGCAGGCATCGGTCGCGAGCAGATTTATGTTGTCGGCAGGGGCGGATTTCTGCGCTTTGACGCCGGTCTTCCGGCAGATATCAAAGGCTGGTTTGAGCGGCACGTCGCAAGCAGGGGGCTGGGCACCCTCGAGGATCTGACCGGGGTGCATTGTCTGGCGCCCGGATACATTGCGCAGCAGATTGATGAGTTGCGCTTCGCCACCGGACTGGAAACCCTGGATGCATTCCTGCTCGACCAGCCTGAAGTCCATATTCCTCGTCTCGGCAAAGAAGCGCTCAATCACCGACTGCAAAGTGTGTTTGCGGTTTGCGAACGAGCGGTCAGGCAGAACAAGATCCGCAGCTACGGAGTGTCGACGTTCGATGGTCTTCGCGTCGAAACCAATCATGCATCGTTTCAGTCGCTGGCTTCGCTGCTGGGTTTGGCGGAGAGCGCGGCTCGAACTGTAGGCAGTGACCGTCATCATCTTCGCGTCGTGCAACTGCCGTTCAATGCCTTGATGAATGAGGGATTCACGCGCTTCAACCAGGCCACGGGGCATGGCAATGTGGCTTCGACCCTGCAGGCTGCGTACCAGTTACGCCTATTCGTGATCGGCAGCCACGGTCTGGCCAAGGGCAGGCTTGCGGTGACGGGAATGGACGCGCTGGTCGCGGCAATACCGGGTTGCCGGAACGACGTGCAGCGTGCCCTTCAGTTCAACCGTTCGACGCCCGGACTCGGAGTCAGCCTAACCGGAATCAGTACGCCGGGACATCTCGGGGACCTACTTACCGTGGCGGCGCTTCAGCCATTGCCTCGCGAGACCTACCTGCAGTTGTATCGCCGCGCCGACGACCAAGTCTGAGCGTACAGTCCGCGATCCGAAGCCGGTGATTAACTGTAGTGTGAGTGGGATCAATTTCCCTGCTTTCCAGAATGTCTTTCATTGCGGCACAATAGTGGCACCAGCTGCGAATCTGAGAGGAGAATCTGCATGGGCCATACTCTGGAACAATTTGCCGCACAATGCCACGACGCGATCAAGGCCGAACCGGGACCCGCCGGTCGGAAAAAGGTGGCAGCTTTGCTGCAAGAGGTGCTGAAGGACCAGTCGTTCATCGACAAGCATGTCGATCCCAGTGTCGGTGAACGAAAGATTCTCTACGAGGATCCGGAGTTCGGTTTCTGCATCCTCGCGCACGATTACTCCGGAGCGAAGACCAGCCCTCCGCATGATCACGCGCATTCATGGGCGATCTACGGCCAGGCTCGCGGTGAAACCGAGATGTGTGACTACCAGTTGCTGGAGCCTGCAACCATTGACACGCCGGGCAAGGTCAAGGTAACGCGTTCGTACAAGCTGACACCGGGTGTTGCGCATGTCTATAACGAAGGCGACCTGCATTCACCGAAGCGCAACGGACCGACCAGCCTGATCCGCATCGAAGGCACCAACATGACCAAGGTCAAACGCCTCAAATACGAAGCCGTGTAGTCCGGTCAGGTGATTATTAAAAAGGCCTTCGGATTACGGCCTTTTTTCTTGGCTTGAGTACTTGTATCAGTG
>JAYOED010000077.1:0-10267 GCA_038106575.1 Burkholderiales bacterium | reverse complement strand
GTTGGCCAAGCAGGCCACAATCGCCGCGCGCAAACAATGGCTGGCCGATCATCTCCAAGTGAAAGGACGTATCACTCTGGATGCCGGAGCTGTGAAGGCACTTGTCGCAGATCGCAAGAGCCTACTCTCGGTAGGGGTCAGCGCGGCATCAGGTGATTTCGAGCGTGGAGAAGCGGTCAGTTGCGTCGATGAAACCGGAAAGGAAATCGCGCGCGGCCTGATCAATTACAACAGTACCGACACCCGCCGGATACTGCTCACGCCGTCAAACCGGATTGAATCCATCCTCGGCTATGTTGATGAGCCGGAACTGATCCACCGTGACAATCTGGTCTTGCTATAGCCTCCGCCAACGACATCGCAAGCTGTCGCGTTATGCAGGGCCACGGCGCAGCTTTTCGACGATCTGCTGAGCGGTGCCTGCAACCAATTTCCCGCTGCACGCAAAATCCGCATACAAAGTGAAATGGTAAGGTGAAATCTCGTGGGGCTGTATCGTGCGCCACCTAGGATTTCTCGCCCGTACCCAGGTTTTGTTGCTGCGGCCGATCGCATAATATTTCTGTTCCTGTGTTTCGCAGCGAATCCCCTCGAAGGAAACATTCGTCGCTCCGCCAGAGGTCTTAATCACGAACGAGTAGCGCACAACCCCGTCCCCACCCACCGACAGCGACTTCGCATCGACATAAAACTTATGCGGGGTGGCCGAGCCAATATCGAGCGGAATCAGGTTTTCGTCAGCTGGATAAGCTGGGATCTGCTGCTCTACTTCTGACCAAGGGGTAATTTCCCTGTCAAACTTGTAATCCCAGTCCGCCCAGGGTGTTTGCGCAAACACAGAGCCAGCCGACAACCATGCCGTGACCGCAACACCGGTAAGGTATCCATACAACTTTGCCATCGGACAATTGTACAGGATGCCTGATGCAGACCAGCAGTCTCGGCTTCAGGAGAGGTCCGACATCAGTGAAGAGCGGGTCGCAATACCGATCTCGCTAGTCCTCACGGCATAATTTGGATGATCGACTCCGGCGGAAATAGCGGCCCCGTCCCGCAACGCAGAAACCATTGCCTTGTCCAGTTCGAAACGGAGAAAGTGAACGGCAGAGGTCTTGTCGGCGTTCTCGCGCTCCAGATCCTCATCGGCAATCGCGTAGACCCGGTCGCATCCTTCCACCCTCACCCAGACCTTGTCCTCGATGCCGATCAGCCGTGCAAGTTTTTCCCGGCGTTCGGCTTCGTCGGGATATTCGATCATCATCGTCGCCTTCCAGTTGTTGCCGTCCGGAATCAGCGGATTGTATGCGCCGATCTCATCGAGAATGCCATCCTCCTCGAAAATCCGCTCTGCGCGCAGCATCTCCTGCACCTGATAGCGGATGGTCAACTCATCCTCGAATATCAGCGTAAGGTGATCTCCAAGGTGCAGGATGCGGTCTTTCTTGTGTGCCATGACTTTGGCACGGAATTCCGAGCGCGCTTTGTCGTAATCTTCGAGCGGCATCAGGCTGTCGCGGGTAATCTGCGGCATTTCTTTTCTCACAATCCGTAGGCGATGCGTATCAGGGTGATGGGGTGCTGCTTCTGCGTACCCTTTCCCGATTCGCCGGCATTGATGCCCTGCTGGATATGGCGTCCGGCAATTGCGCAGTCGGAACTAATGTAATCTGGTTTCGCGTCACTCATCATCCTGAAAACTGGTCGGCCAATTTTCATCGACTGCTCGAAGAACTCGCTTTTGACGCCCCAGGTACCATCATGTCCTGCGCAGCGCTCGACCGTAGTGACCGTGGTATCCGGAATCATCTCCAGCAGTTCCCGCGTCTTCTGCCCCATGTTCTGCACTCGCAGATGGCAAGGAATATGGTAGGACACTCTACCCAGTGCACGGCTGAATTCCTTCTTCAACAGCCCGTCCTTGTTACGCAACACCAAGTATTCGAAGGGATCGTACATGGCCTCGGCAACGGCCTTCACGTCCGTATCCCCGGGAAACATCAGCGGCAGCTCTTGTTTGAACATCAGTGTGCAGGACGGCACCGCCGCCAGGAGGGCGTAGCCTTCACGCGCCAGTCGTGCCAGCACTGGAATATTGATCTCCTTGTTGCGTGCCACGGCTTCGAGGTCACCCAGTTCAAGCTTGGGCATGCCGCAGCACGCTTCTTTCTCGACAATGAAGGAGGGCACCTCGTTGTGGGCCAGCACTTTCAGCAGATCGTGACCGATTCCGGGCTCGTTGTAATTGACGTAACAGGTCGCAAAAATCGCGACCTTACCCGGCGTCTGTCTACCGTCTTTCACCTGAAATTCGGCCTTGGGTTTAGCGGTGGTACGAAATTTTGCGCTGTCATATTCCGGAAGCACGCGATCCTTGTGGATGCCGAGCACGCTGTCCATAGCCTTGCGCACCGATGCAGCGCTGTTGGCCGCATTGACCATCCGCACTACGACAGGGATCGACGCCAGCTTGCCCAAGGCGTCAGTGCTCGAAAGCAGCTTGTCGCGAAAACTAACTTCACCCTTGCGGAACTTGATAGCCTTGGCGCGCAGCATCAGGTGCGGAAAATCAACGTTCCATTCATGCGGCGGCACGTATGGACACTTGGTCATGTAGCACATGTCGCATAGATAACAACGGTCGATAACCTCCCGGTAATCCTTCTTGTCGATACCGTCCACTTCCAGCGTCGGGCTCTCGTCGACCAGATCAAACAGTTTTGGAAATGCTGTGCACAGATTCACGCAGCGGCGGCAACCATGGCAGATGTCGAAGACGCGCTCGAGTTCGTGGTTCAGCTTGTCTTGATCGTAGAAATCGGCCGACTTCCAGTCGAGTGGATGCCGGGTCGGCGCTTCCAGACTTCCTTCACGTGCGGTCATAGGTGGAAGACTCTTTCGGGGGGCAGAAAAGAAAGAGGCGCACCAGCGCCTCTTTCCACATCAGGCAATGGCTGCGGGTCGGTCTCAGTCGGAAAGCCCGTCCAGCGCTTTCTGGAAACGATTGGCGTGGGAGCGCTCCGCTTTTGCCAGAGTCTCAAACCAGTCGGCAATTTCGCCGAAACCTTCGTCACGCGCGGTCTTGGCCATTCCAGGATACATGTCGGTGTATTCGTGGGTTTCGCCAGCAATCGCCGCTTTCAGGTTTTCACGGGTGCGACCGATCGGCAGATCAGTTGCCGGGTCACCGCAGAGTTCCATGTATTCCAGATGGCCATGGGCATGACCGGTTTCGCCTTCAGCGGTGGAGCGAAATACGGCGGCCACGTCGTTTTGGCCCTCAACGTCGGCTTTCGCTGCGAAATAAAGATAACGACGGTTGGCCTGTGATTCACCGGCAAAAGCTGCTTTCAGATTGCCGTGGGTTTTCGAATTCTTGAGATCCATAAAAACTCCTTTTAAATCGATTTCTTAAAATATTAGTTGCATTTGCCGCATTTACTTTCAGATTAATATATTTAGACTAAATCTAATCTGTGTCTAGAGTTTAAATTGGCGCGGGGCCTTCGTCAACTCCCACAAAGGTAATGAAGCTCGACGCGCCCGTACCGGCTCGATTCGTGCCGGCCGCGATGACAATGTTCATTCCGCAACGGCGGAACGCGGGTCGCTCCGTTGCGCGCGGCGGCGGCGTTCACCCGAGTCGCGTGCGAGATATCTAGACAATTCATTGAGAGCCTGCTCGTAGACGGCGCGTTTGAACTCGATGACATCCTGCGTCACTGACCAATAATCATTCCACCGCCAAGCGTCAAACTCGGGCTTCTCGGAAGCGCGCAGACTGACGTCACAGTCCCGGCCCACTAGCCTGAGCAGAAACCAGATCTGCTTCTGGCCACGGTAGTTGCCGCGCCATTCGCGGCGCAGCCAGCGTTCGGGCACGTCATAACGCAACCAGTCACGGGTCCGCCCCAGAACGCGGACGTGCTCGGGCTTCAGCCCGACTTCTTCATAAAGCTCGCGGTACATCGCCGCTTCGGGCCGTTCGCCGCCCTTGATGCCGCCTTGCGGAAACTGCCATGAGTGCTCGCTTACCCGCTTACCCCAGAAAACCTCGTTTTTACAGTTGCACAAAACGATTCCAACGTTGGGGCGATAGCCATCTCTGTCGATCATGGTCATCCCCGAATGCGTTAATCATATGGCTCTGATTTTTTCACAAATTGATGGCCGTTGAAAGCCTGCGCACGGCCATTCGGATTAGGAGTACACCCCCAAATCGTCATGCCGATTCATAGTACGTAAAGCGGCCACAAACTGCGAAAAATCCAGGTCATACTGCAACGCCAGCGCGTCTGCGCGCTGTTCGAGATCAACCCACCGGCTCAACCCCGGCGGATTACGAAAAGCAAAGGTGATGACATTGCCGGGTTTCCTCGCCGGCAGGCACAGCACACCATCTAGGAAAGCCGACTTAATTCGCTTCAGGATTTCGTTGAATTGACGGTCACCGCCCCACAGGTTGACCACCAGTATCCCGCTTGATGACAATCGGTTCCGGCAATCGTTGTAGAACTCGCGAGTCGCCAATTCCTCAACGTGCGATTCGGCATCGTACCCGTCAACCATGATGACATCAGCCTCACCGCCGGGCCACGCCATGTGGGCAGCACCATCACCGACGATGATGCGAAACCGCGCATCGTTGGCCGGCACCATGAAACACTGGCGCGCAACAGCAACAACTTGAGGATCGATTTCCAGCACACGGATCTCCGTCTCGGGCATGTAATGGTGGATAAACTTGGCGACTGAACCTCCGCCCAGCCCGATCATCAGCACGTTGCGCGGTACAGGACTGAACAGCAGGAACGCCATCATCGATCGCGTATACGACAATTCCAAGTCGTAGGGCCGCGCAAGCCGCATCGAGCTTTGCACGGTATCGCTGCCGATGTGCAGCGAACGCACACCAAATTTTTCACTGACATACACGGTCTTGGCATCTTCTGCGGGTTTGCGCAAACGCCACTTTGGAAGGAAACGCATGATATACGTGGATATATTGCTCGTAGGGTTCTGTAGAATAAGGTTTTTTCCGGGATCGGAACAAGCATGCGCGTTTCGCAATTTTTCATTTCCACTCTCAAGGAAGCACCCTCCGAGGCCGAGGTGGTCAGCCACAAACTGATGCTCCGCTCGGGTCTAATCAAACGGTTGACCAGCGGCGTCTATACCTGGATGCCATTGGGACTGCGCGTGCTGCGCCGGGTCGAAAACATCATCCGCGATGAGATGAACCGCAGCGGCGCCGTCGAACTACTGATGCCCGCGGTACAGCCCGCCGAATTGTGGCAGGAATCCACGCGCTGGGACCAGTACGGTCCTGAACTGCTGCGCATCAAGGACGGCACCAGCGCGATTTCTGCTTCGGCCCTACTCACGAGGAAGTCATCAGTGACATTGTGCGGCGTGAAATCAAGAGCTACCGGCAGCTGCCGCTGAACCTCTACCAGATCCAGACCAAGTTCCGCGACGAAATCCGCCCGCGCTTCGGTGTCATGCGTGGCCGCGAATTCATCATGAAGGACGCCTACTCCTTCCATACGGGTTATGAAGATCTGCAGCGCGAATACTGCAACATGCACGACACTTACAGCCGGATATTCACGCGTCTCGGACTGCAGTTCCGCGCGGTGGCCGCAGACACCGGATCCATAGGCGGTACCGGCTCACATGAATTTCACGTACTCGCAGACTCCGGCGAGGACGCCATTGCCTGGTGCCCCGCATCTGACTATGCCGCCAATATCGAGCTGGCCGAAGCAGTGGCGCCGTCAGCGCAACGCCCGGCGGCATCGCAACCGATGCAGAAAATCAGCACGCCCGGCGTCAAGACCATAGAAGATCTCTGCGCATTCCTCAAAACAACCCCCGATCGCACGGTAAAGGCCGTGGTTGTCGATGATGATGATGGCCGGCCGGTACTGTTACTGGTTCGTGGCGATCACGAACTTAATCTAATCAAGACGGGGAAACTGCCTCAGGTCCGCCTGCCAGTCTCTTTTTCATCCGCTGAATCGATACGCACCGCATTCGGTGCCGATCCCGGCTCCTTAGGGCCGGTCGGGTTTAAAGGCACGGTCATCGCGGATCGCGCCCTAGCGGCAATGGCAGATTTCGTCACCGGTGCCAACGAAAATGACCGCCATCTGACCGGTGTCAACATCGGACGCGATTTCCCGGAGCCGGCTTTCGCAGACATCCGCAACGTCGTAACCGGCGACACCTCACCTGACGGCAAGGGCCCGCTTGAAATCTGCCGCGGCATCGAGGTCGGGCACATCTTCCAGTTGCGCACAAAATACTCGAAAACATTCAATCTGGCTTTTCTCGACGACGCAGGCAAATCGCAGATCATGGAAATGGGCTGCTACGGCATCGGTGTCACACGCACCGTTGCTGCAGCCATCGAACAAAACCATGACGAACGCGGCATCATCTTTCCGGGTCCGATTGCCCCGTTTGATGTCGCCATAATCCCCATCGGCTATCGCAAAAGTGCGCAGGTCAAGGCTGCAACTGACGAATTGTATGCGGCGCTCACCGGGGCCGGGATTGAGGTGTTGCTCGATGACCGTGAAGAGCGACCCGGGGTCATGTTTGCCGACATGGAACTCATCGGCATCCCACACCGCGTTGTTATCGGCGAACGCGGTCTCAAGGATGGTCAGGTCGAATACAAGGGCCGGCGTGATGCCCAACCGCGTATCATGCCCTTGACTAAAGCAATAATATCAATAAAATCAATGGTATGCGAAAGCTCCTCGCCGCTCTAAGCGGAATCACCTTAGCCATCGCCTCGGCAAAGGCGTGGAGTGGCGCGCAGAAATACGAACGCCTGTCCGCCAGTGTCCAGACCACACCAAACCGCGCGATTGCCGACGAAGCAGTTTCGGTCATCGCCTTCGACGACAAACAGGAAGCGCGGGCATGGCTCGCCGCAATGTCACCGCAACTAGCAAAACGCGTGCCGAAACTTGTGGCGCGTGAGGAATTCCTGCTGACGGTACACTATGAGGCCAAACGCGCTGGACTGGATCCGCAAATGGTGCTGGGGCTAATCCAGGTTGAAAGCGCGTTCCGCAAATACGCGGTCTCTGGCGCCGGAGCCCGCGGCTACATGCAGGTGATGCCGTTATGGCTGAAACTGATCGGCACCGCAGAACAAAACCTGTTACACCTGCGCACTGATCTCCGCTATGGCTGCGTCATCCTGCGCCACTATATTGATATCGAAAACGGCGATATGTTCAGGGCACTCGAGCGCCACAACGGCAGCCTTGGCAAAGCCGAGTATCCCAACCTGGCACTGAGCGCCTGGCGCGGCAACTGGCGCTACGCGCCGCCAACCCCGCACGCTGCGGTCGTCCGCTAGAAAATCCGATTTCTGCCCGTCACCCGATGCAGGATATTCTCGTTCTGTACTACAGCTATCACGGCGCGACCCGTGAAATGGCCCTGCTGATCGCCCGAGGAATTGAACAGGCTGGCTGCAGAGCGCGGCTACGTACTGTACCGCGCGTCTCAGCAGTCAGTGAGGCCGTCGAGGCGGCCGTTCCGAATGAAGGTGCTCCTTACGCAGAGCTGCGCGATCTCGAGGAGTGCTACGGTCTCGCGCTAGGCTCGCCCACGCGTTTCGGTAATATGGCAGCGTCGATGAAATATTTCTGGGATTCCACATCTAGTCTCTGGCTAAAAGGCACACTGGCCGGAAAACCTGCCGCAGTGTTCACCTCGACCGGAAGTCTTCACGGTGGTCAGGAAACAACCCTGATATCGATGATGCTGCCGCTGCTGCACCACGGCATGCTACTGGTCGGACTTCCCTATACCGCACCGGAACTCATCACCACGACCGGCGGCGGGACTCCTTACGGTGCCAGTCATCTTGCTGGCCCTGCCAGTGATCTGCCGGTCAACGAAACAGAGAAAAAACTGTGTCTCGCGTTGGGCAGACGTCTAGCGGAAACCGCATTACAACTGGCTAAGTGATCTTCACTTCACCGCGCATGTTGCATTGGACGGCAGGTGCGAATCTGATCGCACTGACCCTGCTGTGCCTGGCATGGGAGTTATGGTTGGCACCGCTGCGTCCCGGAGGCTCGTGGCTAGCGCTGAAAGCACTGCCGCTGCTCTGGATCACACCCGACATCCTGCGTGGCAAAATCTATACTTTTCGCGTGTCTACGCTGCTGATACTTGCTTATTTTATTGAGGGTATCGTGCGCGCTTATACCGAGCCGGCACCCGGGGGCCGGCTGGCCATTGCCGAAATTGCGTTGTCGTCCTTCTTCTTCGCCACCGCGATCGGATACGTGCGCTGCATTCGCAGCGCCGGATCTGCAACGGCAGTCAAGGCGGGGTGATTGCCCCCCCCTACAGCTGAGGATTCAGCCGTTCGGTTTTGGCGTAGAGCTTGTTGAGCGCGTTGATGTAGGCCTTGGCTGAAGCAACAACGATGTCGGTATCTGCGCCTTGGCCGTTAACGATGCGCCCTTCCTTCGACAGCCGCACCGTGACTTCACCCTGGGCATCAGTACCAGTCGTGATCGCATTCACCGAGTACAGCAACAGTTCCGCACCGCTCGACACCAGTGCCTCGATCGCCTTGAATGCCGCATCGACCGGACCACTGCCCTGCGCTTTTGACGGACGCTCCTTGCCGTTGTCGGACATGACAATTTTTGCGTACGGCGATTCTCCAGTCTCAGAATGCGCAATCAGAGACAATAGGTTGTAGCGCTCGTTTTCGACATGCTCGAGATTCTCCTCGGTGATCAGGGCATGCAGATCCTCGTCATAAATCTCGCGTTTCTTGTCGGCCAGCTCCTTGAAGCGCTTGAACGCGGCGTTCAGCGCTTCTTCCGATTCCAGCTCAACGCCGATTTCCTGAAGACGGGTCTTGAATGCGTTTCGCCCAGAGAGCTTGCCCAGTGTCAGCCGGTTGTTGGTCCAGCCCACCGATTCGGCGCTCATGATTTCGTAGGTTTCGCGGTGCTTAAGTACGCCGTCCTGGTGTATGCCCGACTCATGCGCAAACGCATTAGCGCCGACGATGGCCTTGTTGGGCTGCACCGGATAACCGGTAATTCCGGAAACCAGTTTTGACACCGGCACGATCTGCGTCGCGTCAATACCGGTATCACAGGCAAAAAGATCCTGACGGGTTCTTACCGTCATGACAATTTCTTCTAGCGAAGCGTTGCCGGCACGCTCGCCGAGTCCGTTGATGGTGCACTCTACCTGGCGCGCACCGTTGTGCACTGCGGCCAGTGAATTGGCAACCGCAAGCCCGAGATCGTTGTGGCAGTGGACGGACCAGATCGCTTTGTCGGCATTAGGTATGCGTTCACGCAGATTGCGTATCAGCCCGCCAAACTGGTCCGGCAGCGTGTAGCCGACGGTATCGGGAACGTTGATGGTGGTCGCGCCCGCCTTGATGACCTGCTCGAGTATCCGGCACAGAAAATCCAGGTCCGAACGACCAGCATCTTCAGGAGAAAACTCGACGTTGTCGGTGTATTCGCGCGCCCATTTGATGGCGCGCACAGCCTGATCAATGACCTGGGACGGCTCCATGCGCAGCTTCTTTTCCATGTGTATCGGCGAAGTCGCGATGAAGGTATGCACGCGAGGCCGCGCCGCGACTTTGACCGCCTCGCCGCAACGACGGATATCACGCTCGTTGGCTCGAGCCAGCCCGCAGACTGTGCTGTCCTTTAAGGTTCGTGCAACCGCTTGTACCGCCTCAAAATCGCCGTCACTTGCCGCGGGAAAACCCGCCTCAATCACATCCACACGCATGCGTTCCAGCTGGCGCGCGATTCGCAGCTTGTCATCCTTGGTCATCGATGCGCCGGGACTCTGCTCGCCGTCGCGCATGGTCGTGTCGAATATGATCAGTTTTTCCTTGGTCATGATTTCCACCTCAATATCAGTCAGTTTCCTGGACACGTGCCTTAGCATCCCAGACTAAACAGGGTTCCGACACCGGTTTCGGAGTCGGACGATACTTGCAAAATTGGAGGGGGTAGGATTAGTGCGCGCGGCCGCGCAGCAGCAGACATGCCAGCAGGAAGGCGGCAGTGGCGTAAACTCGGTTGGTCTGCGTTGAGCTACACATGATGCTGAAATATATCGATTTTTTCAGGCGGCCGCAAGTTGGTCACTGAGAGGGCTCTTTCGGCGGGGGCTTGCTGTTGCAGCGCAGCTTGTCGTAGATCCAGAGCAAATAACCGGAAAGACCGTACGCCACGAACAGCGCAAA
>JAYOED010000012.1:38953-54918 GCA_038106575.1 Burkholderiales bacterium | reverse complement strand
TCCGTCGGGTCAGCATAGAGTTCGGCCAGTCTTGCCGCCAGCCCCTCGCCGGCGTTGGCACGCAAATGCTGTTCCAGACTGACGTTCTCAGGTTTCGGGAAATGCGGCAGCCGGCTTTTGCCCAGCGTCAGTTCCAACGTGCAGCGTTTAGCAATCTCCACCGAGTTCTGGAGCGCTTCGGGGACATCAGCGAAGAGTCGAGCCATCTCGCCCTGCGTCATGAAATACTGCTCGGGGCTGTAGCGCTTCGGCCTGCGCTGATCGGAAAGGATATAGCCTTCAGAAATGCACACACGGGCTTCGTGGGCGCGGAAATCCTCTTTATTCAGGAACTGCACCGGATGGGTCGCCACTACCGGCAGGCCGGTGGCGCCGGCCAGTTGCAGCGTCCGCATCACGCAGGTTTCCACAAGCACCGTGGCAGCACCTCCGGTCACCGCCTGAGGTCCCAGCCGCTGCAATTCAAGGTAATAGCGCCCCGGAAATAGGCGCGACCAGTCCTCTGCCAGCTGTCTGGCAACATCCCGGTTATCCGCCGCCAGTGCCTGACCAACATCGCCCTGATGGGCGCCTGAAAGGGCGATCAGCCCTTCGGTGCCGGTTTCACCGAACCAGGATTTCTGAACCTCAGAACGGCCGCGGTATTGGTTGCCACGGTAGGCACGCGTCAGCAGTTCGCACATCCGAAGATAGCCTTTGCTGTTCTGCGCCAGCAACAGAATCCGCAGCGGATTGTCACGGTCGGTTTCGTTGGTTAGCCACAGGTCGCAGCCGATGATCGGCTTGATGCCTTCCGAACGCGCAGCAGAGTAGAACTTGACCATACCGAAGACATTGCCGAGATCGGTCAGCGCCAGTGCCGGCATGGCATCGGCCTTGGCGATAGCTACGGCTTCATCGATGCGCACGATACCGTCGACGATTGAGTATTCGCTGTGCAATCGCAGATGGACGAACGCGGGCTGCATGGCGGCATTTTATAGTGCATCACTTGAGAGTTCACCGGTCGCCGTACGATCTTTCAGATAATCCAGAAAAATCCACAACATAGTGGCGTTACCTGCGTACGGCGTACGCAGCCATGGCCGCGATAAGACAATTGCCGCATAATCCGGCGGCTACTCGAAACCTGTTGCCAATGTTTTTTCCTCCCACCTGATGTCCACGCAACCGTCGCTGCCCCGTCCGGGCCTGCTTGCCCTGCTCGCGCTGTGCGCCGTGTGGGGCTATACATGGGTCATGCTCAAGGAAGGCGTGCGGTTTGCCGACCCCTGGGATTACGCGGTACTGCGCACCGTGCCCGGCGCTCTGCTGCTGTTCGCGATTGCGTACTGGCGCGGCGAATCGCTGCGACTGCAGTCTCAACGCCATGTATTCATGCTCGGCCTGTGGCAGACCACCGCGTTCAATGCGCTGGTATCGCTGGCGCTGGTGTCGGGCGCTGCCGGCAAGACCGCGGTGTTAGTGTATACGATGCCGTTCTGGACACTGTTGTTCGCATGGCCAGTACTGGGTGAGCGTATACGCGGTCTGCAATGGTTCGCTGTCGCGCTGTCTATTGCCGGACTGCTGTTGATACTCGAGCCCTGGTCCCTGACCGGCACCTGGAAAGCCAATATGCTTGCCGTACTTACAGGCGTAAGCTGGGCGGTGGCCGCGGTGTTGACAAGGCGCTGGCGTCACCACCTCGCGGTCGGCACCATTGCATTGACCGCCTGGCAGATGCTGCTCGGCAGCCTGGTACTGCTGGTTCTAGCGCCGCTGCTGTCGGTGCGCCCTGTGGAGTGGACGCCTTATTTCTGTTTCGTTCTGGCTTACGGCGTGCTGTTCGGCACCGTGCTCGGGTGGGCATTGTGGTTCTACGTGCTGAAGCTGCTGCCGGCCGGTATTGCCGGCCTGTCGGTGATGGCCATTCCCGCCATCGGCGTGCTGTCCTCGCGACTGCAATTGGGCGAGCAACCCGGGGCGGTAGAGTCGGCAGGCATGCTGCTGATCGTCGCCAGCCTCGCCGTGCTTTCTTGGGCTGGCCTGCGCAGGCGTAACGCGTCCTCAAAGACATGAAACCGAGTCGTTCAGAATTCCATGTTTTCAACGGCCTGCGCCACCATGTCCGCACCTGGGGAGAAGCAGATGCGCCGCCGCTGTTCTTGCTGCACGGCTGGATGGACGTCTCGGCGTCTTTCCAGTTCGTCGTCGACGAATTCAAACGCAAATGGCACGTCATTGCGCCGGACTGGCGAGGATTCGGTCTCAGCGAACGGGCGGGAGCCGGCTACTGGTTTCCGGACTACTACGCCGATCTGGAGGCACTGCTGAAACGGTATTCACCGGACCAGCCTGCCCGGTTGGTCGGGCACAGCATGGGCGGCGTCATCGCCTGCACCTACGCCGGGCTGCGCCCCGACCGGGTCGTCCGTGTCGTCTCCCTGGAAGGTTTCGGACTTGCGCGCACAATACCCGCAGACGCTCCGCCACGCTACCGGCGCTGGCTCGATGAACTGGCAAGCCGGGAACCGCGCTTTCGCTTTTATATTTCCTACGAGGAATTGGCCACCAGGCTGCAGCGCGAAAATCCACGGCTTACCGCTGATCGGGCTGGATTCATCGCCCGCGCGTGGGCACATGAAACCGGGCCGGGAAGAATCGAAATGTGCAGTGACCCGAGGCACAAGCGCGCCAACCCCGTGCTTTTCCGCATCGAGGAGATGCTGGCCTGCTGGCGCGATGTGACGGCACCGGTGCTCTGGGTATTCGCGCGCGACTCCAAGGGCACCGGCTATCTGCAGGACACTGCGGAACAGTTATCCGAACGCAGAAACGCCTTCAAAAACTACCGTGAACTGTGGATCGAGGAAGCCGGGCACATGATGCACCATGACCGGCCTGGTGCAGTAGCAGAACTAGTGGAAAACTTTCTGGGCTGATGACTGCGCGTTAAAGAAGCGATGGAAAATTCCGGCGCGCTGCCGCGCCGGAATTCGGGCCCTCAGTCGAGGAAGATGTTCGGAAAGGCGAATCCAAGCGTCAGGAAAAACAGGCAAGCCTTGCCGATAAAAGCCATCTTCTGACCGACACCCATATCCTTGAATTTAGTCTCGGTCGCCGCCGCCGCACTCCCCTGCGCAGCTTTTGTTTCTTTGGACATTTTGCTTCACTCCTTCAGGTTAGGTTGAAATATGCCCGTGGCGAAACGCCAGCCCCGGCTAAACCGGGGCCGCGGGAGCAAGCCGTCCCGCCCACGAACGCACGCAGTTTACTCTCTTTACACCTACCGGAAACTCGCGCCGGGAAAATACTCCCGACATGGCAAACCCGGCCCTGCCCCGTGAAATTGCCTGCATCCGGGACACACTGAAGGCCGGCGTCAACTGGACAAGCCGCCTGTGTTCACTTAGATTCGAAATGCGTCATACCTTGTTGCCTCCAATTCCGGCAACCCAAAACTGCTACAGGAGACCGCTCATGCTTCGCATCTTGCAACTGCTCGCCGCCATTTCCACGGCAGCCCTGATCACCGCGCCGGCCCATGCAGCGCAACTTACGGGGACGCTCAAGAAAATCAAGGACACCGGGGTCATCAAAGTCGGCCACCGCGACGCCTCGGTGCCGTTCTCCTATCTAGATGACAAGCAGAAACCCATCGGCTACGGTGTCGACATCTGCATGAATATCGTTGACAAGGTCAAAGCCGAACTGAAAATGCCAAAACTGAAGGTGGAGTTAGTCCCGGTTACATCCCAAACGCGCATCCCGATTCTGATGGGCGGAAACATCGACATCGAGTGCGGCTCAACGACCAATTCCGTGGAACGCCAGAAACAGGTCGATTTTGCGCCGACCTATTTCGTGACCGGGACCAAGATCATTGTCAAGAAAAATTCCGGCATCAAGGGCTATGACGACCTGAAAGGTAAAACCGTCGTCTTCACCCAAGGCACCACCAACGAACGCGCGATGAAGGCCTACAACGACAAGAAAAAACTGGGCATCAAGTTCCTGCCGTCCAAGGACCACGCCGAATCGTTCCTCGCAGTGCAGACTGACCGCGCAGTCGCATTCCCGATGGACGACATCCTGCTCTACGGTCTGAAGGCCAGTGCCAAGAACCCGAATGACTTCGTCGTCCTCGGCGAATTCCTTTCGGATGACCCGTATGCGATCATGATGCGCAGGGAAGATCCCGCCTTCAAGAAAGTCGTCACCGAAGCGGTAACGGCCATCTACAAAAGCGGCGAAATCAACAAGATCTACAAAAAGTGGTTCGAATCAAAGATCCCCCCCAAGGGCATCAACCTGAATTTCCCGATGTCCGACGGCCTCAAGCAAGCGATCAAGAATCCCAACAATACCGGCGTCGGTAAATGCGGCAAGATGAAGTGCTGACCGTCGCGATTGATGCATAAAGGCGGGGAGCTTCGGCTCCTCGCTTTTTTTTTACACACGCTTTCAGGCTAAACTGCAGACATGGACTTCAGCTTCCTCAGTCAGCCTGCCTTTTCCGGCGGCGGCACTTATTTCGACTGGGTGATCGTCGGTATCAAATGGACGATGCTGGTCTCGCTGTGCGCATGGGTGATTGCCTTCACCGTCGGCTCTGTGCTGGGCGTCATACGCACTACGAACGTGCCGTGGCTCAACGGCCCCGCGACCGCCTATGTGGAGCTGTTCCGCAACATCCCCCTGCTGGTGCATATGTTCATCTGGTATTTCGTGATGCCAGAGCTGGCACCGAAATCGCTCGGCATCTGGATGAAACAGGGCATGCCGATGCCCGAATTCTGGAGTGCAGTGTTCGCCCTAGGCTTCTACACCGCATCGCGGGTGGCCGAACAGGTGCGCTCGGGAATCCAGTCCATTCCGCGCGGCCAGACCAATGCCGCGCTCGCAACCGGACTCACCATGCCACAGGTTTACCGCTATGTACTGCTGCCGATGGGGTATCGCATCGTTATTCCTACCCTGACCTCAGAATTCTTGACCATTTTCAAGAATTCCTCGGTCGCGCTGACCATCGGGGTACTCGAACTCACAGCGCAGGCGCGCACCATCTCCGAGTACACGTTCCGCACCTTTGAAATCTTCACCCTGGCCACCGTGGTCTACGTGGTCATTACGCTGGTAGTGGTGGTGCTGATGCAGTTCTTCGAGCGCCAGATTCGCGTTCCCGGTTATATCGGTACCGGAAAATAACAATGTTCAGCAACTTTGACTTCGATGTCATCCAGCGCGCCCTGCCTTACCTCTGGCAGGGCATGCTGACCACACTGGGGCTGACGCTGCTGGCGATGGCGGGGGGCGTATTTCTGGGAACCCTGCTGGCACTGATGCGTCTCTCAAGCATCAAGGCCATCAGCACACCTGCCGGCGCCTACGTCAATCTGCTGCGGGCAACGCCGCTGATCCTAATCATTTTCTGGTTTTATTTCTTGGTGCCCATTGCTGTCAAACACATCTCCGGCGACAGCTACGCCCAGGGCGTAGGGCCGTTCTATTCCGCGCTGATCGCGTTCACTCTGTTCGAGGCCGCCTACTACTGCGAAATCATCCGCGCTGGTATACAGAGCGTGCCCGCGGGCCAGGTCAATGCCGCCTACGCTCTGGGACTCAATTACCGGGTTGCAATGATGCTGGTGGTACTGCCTCAGGCGTTCCGCAACATGGTGCCGATCCTGCTGACCCAGGGCATCATTCTATTCCAGGATACCTCGCTGGTTTACGTCGTGGGCCTGACCGATTTCATGGGTGCTGCGAGCAAAGTCGCCCAGCGCGACGGCCGCCTGGTGGAAATGTACCTGTTCGCCGCGGTTATCTATTTCATTTTTTGTTTCAGCGCCTCGTTTTTTGTCAAGCGGCTGCAGCTGCGCATCACGCCGCCCCGCTAGGAAGGCATTACCATCATGGCCATGATCGAATTCAAAAATGTCAGCAAATGGTACGGCAGCTTCCAGGTACTGAAGGACTGCACAACCAAGGTCGAAAAAGGCGAAGTCATCGTCGTCTGTGGCCCGTCGGGATCGGGCAAATCGACGCTGATCAAGTGCGTCAATGCACTGGAACCCTTCCAGCAGGGAGACTTGATCGTCAACGGCCAGTCGGTGGGCGCAAAAGAGACTAACCTGCCGCAGTTACGGGCAAAAATCGGCATGGTTTTCCAGAACTTCGAGCTGTTCCCTCACATGAGCGTGACTGACAACCTCAATCTTGCCCAAGTTAAGGTGCTCAAGCGTAGCGAAGAGGAAGCTACCAAAAAGTCACACGCCTTGCTCAAGCGCGTCGGCCTGAACGATCAGCCCCGCAAGTTCCCCGGCCAGCTTTCCGGCGGACAGCAGCAGCGCGTGGCCATCGCGCGCGCGCTGGCCATGAATCCGATCGCCATGTTGTTCGACGAGCCGACCTCGGCCCTTGATCCGGAAATGATCAATGAAGTGCTGGATGTCATGGTCGAGCTTGCCCAGGAAGGCATGACCATGATGTGTGTAACTCACGAAATGGGTTTTGCGCGCAAGGTCGCCCACAGGGTGATCTTCATGGACCAGGGCGAAATCGTCGAGGACGCCGGAAAGGACGAATTCTTCGGCACACCACGCTCGGAGAGGGCACAACAGTTCCTATCAAAAATTCTGCATCACTGATGCAGAAAGCTATGGCCTGAGCGGTGTCGCGTAGGTAGAATGCACGCTTTTGATTTTTCCAGCGCGCATCGATCATGAGCTCAGGCAAGACTTCCTCCCGAAAATCCGTTAACCAGTACGATTGCAGCAAATGTCCCGGCTACTGCTGCAGCTATCCGTTGATTGAAGTCGGCAAGCGCGACATCCAGAGACTGGCCAGGCATTTCGGCATCAGCTACAAGCAGGCTGAAGACCGTTACACCAAATTCGACAAGACCGAGAAGACGCGCGCGCTGCGACATCAGCAGGACGAACACTTCGGCAGCATCTGCAAAATGTTCGACACCAAGAAACGACGGTGCACGGTTTACGAAGCACGTCCCGGAGTATGCCGGGAATATCCCGATGGCAAACGCTGCGGCTACTACGAATTTCTCAACTTCGAGCGCGAACACCAGGACGATCCAACATTCGTTGCCGTGACGTAAATATCAATTAGTACATATACTTAATAAATAAATGCCCTGCTGAATGGGGTAAAAAAATCTCGTGCCGCGGCGCGGGATTTTTTTCGAACAAAAAACCTTAACAGCCTGCCGCATAAGTTGCAGGCGCGGCAATCACTGCAAAGACAGCAGCGAGCAGCATACTGCGGCCCTCGATGGCAACCTTCATGTGACCTCCTAGTTTGAAACCGATGTTTAGTGTTGCACAATTTTTTTCTGGGCAGTCAGCCACCCGCGCAAAGCCGGCTCATCAAGCCGCGCAGGAACGATTCACAGCGTACCACCTGCTCCACTGCGACGAATTCGTCGGGTTTATGCGCCTGGCGGATCGAACCTGGACCGCAGACCACTGTCGGCACTCCGGCAAGCTGGAACTGCGAAGCTTCGGTTCCAAACGACACCTTGGCGATAGCGCTGCTACCGGAAAATTCCTGCGCCAGTGCGGTAATTTCGGCCTCTGCGCCCGTGTCCAGCGCCGGAATTTCCGACATTTTAGTGATGCTGAATCCCGTGCCTTGATCCACTGCGTGCATTTCCGGCTCGATCACCTTGCGCACATGCTCCTCGAACTCGCGCAACAACGCATTGGGATCGTCACCGGGAAGGTTGCGGAATTCGAAATCAAACACGCAGTCCTGCGGCACGATATTGAGCGCGGTACCGCCGCTGATCACGCCAGTGTGTACGGTCGTGTAAGCAACGTCAAAACCGCGGTCATAGGGACCCGAATCACGGTGACGCCGCGCCAGCGTTTTGAGGAAAGCCACCGCTTCTGCAGCAGCCTCCACCGCATTGACCCCGTAGGGCGCATAAGCCGAATGTGATGCCAGCCCGCGTACCGTGCAGCGGTAGCTCTGCTTGCCCTTGTGCGCGATTACCGGACGCATTTCGGTCGGTTCACCCACAATGCAGGATGCCGGCCGTATTCCCGCCTCCATCATATCCTTGAGTAGACCTCGCACGCCGAGGCAGCCGACCTCCTCGTCGTAGCTGAATGCGAGGAGCAGCGGGGTGCGCAATCCACGACGGACGAATTCAGGCGCAATGGCCAGCGCACAGGCGATGAAGCCTTTCATGTCGGATGTGCCGCGACCGAAAAGCCGGCCGTTGCGTTCGCTCAGCGTAAAGGGGTCGCTGCTCCAGTTCTGGCCATCGACCGGCACCACATCAGTATGTCCCGACAACACCACGCCCGGCATGCAACGCGGCCCCAGTGTCGCGAACAGATTGGCCTTGCGTTTGTCGTGATCGAAGGTCAACCGCACTTCGGCGTCGAAAGGACGCAGGTACTCGCGTACGTAATCAATTAGCTGCAGATTGGAATCACGGCTGACCGTCGGAAAAGCAATCAGCTCGCGGATCAGCTTGAGAGTTTCGGCGCCGGGCGTGACTTGGAGCTTCATGAATACGTCCGTCGTTAAAGGTCCAGCATAGGCAGGCATGCCCTCACTGTCAACGCGGGACATGCGGTATCCTTGACGAAATGATCAACAAAAAAAATTTACCGACCTGTGCGCTACTTGGCCTGCTTTCAATCGCTGCCTCTGCGGCAGGAAAGGATCTGCGCATCGGGCTTTCCGGTGAAGTCACCTCACTCGACCCTCACTATCTCGCCGCGCAGCCCAATCTCACCGTGGGGCGCCACGTTTTTGAATCACTCACCGATGTGGATTCTCGCACCAGGCTAATTCCGGGACTCGCCGAACGCTGGCGGGCGATCGACGCCACCACCTGGGAATTCAGCCTGCGCCCCGGCGTTAAATTCCACGATAGCTCGCCGCTGACGGCAGAGGACGTGGCGTTTTCATTGACGCGCCCGCTGTCGATCAAGGGCAGTCCCGGCGGTTTCGCATCGTACGTGCGCGCCATCGAAACCACCGCCGTCGTTGACACGCACACGCTACGCATCAAGACCAAATATCCGTACGGCGCACTGCCCGAGGAACTGAATTCGATCCTGATCGTCTCGAAAAAGCATGCGCTGAACGCGAACCCTAAAGACTTCGATTCCGGACGCGCGCTGGTCGGCACCGGTCCGTACAAATTCGTGCGCTACCGGCGCGGCGAACGCGTCGAACTCGCACGCAACGATCTGTGGTGGGGTAAACAACCGGCCTGGGACAGGGTCACGCTGCGCATCGTCACCGCCGATCCCTCCCGCACCGCCGCGCTGCTGTCGGGCGAACTTGACGCCATCGAGCACGTACCTTCTGCGGATATCAAAACACTCAAAAAAAACAAAAAGTTAAAGGTCATCCAGACCACCTCATGGCGAACCATCCTGCTCCATCTCGATCAATACCGCACGCATCCACCCGGCGTCACCGGCAACGACGGCAAGCCAATCGCGAAAAACCCTTTCGCAGACATCCGCGTACGAAGAGCTCTGTCGATGGCCATCCACCGCGAAGCCATTGCACAGCGCGTCATGGAAGGCCTCGCCGTGCCGGCCGCAAACATCGTGTCACCCGGGGTGTTTGGCCACAACGCTGCGCTGAAAGCCGAAGCCTACGATCCCGTCGGCGCCAAACGCCTGCTCGCCGAAGCTGGATACCCGAACGGATTCCGCGTTACCCTCGCCGGCCCCAACAACCGCTATATCAACGACGAACAGGTGCTGCAGACCGTCGCACAACTGCTAACCCGCGCCGGCATCGTCACCCGCGTCGAAGCCGCACCGATGTCCGCCTACCTCGGCCGCGTGCGCAAGCAGGAAACGTCATTCGCGCTGCTCGGCTGGGGTTCGTTTGCAGCCGATCTCGCATTGCGTTCCCTAGTGGCCACGCCAAACCCTGAAAAAGGCTGGGGGGCATGGAACTGGGGGCACTACTCGAATGCCAGAGTCGACGCACTGATGGCGCAGGCACTGGCCAGCGTAGACCATGAAAAACGCGAGGCACTGGCTCGCGAAGCCAACACGCTCGCCATGCACGACATCGCCTTCATCCCGCTGCATCATCAGGTTGTGAGCTGGGCGATGCGCGCCGGTCTCGACTACACGCCGCGCACCGATGAATTCACCTTTGCCCATCACTTCTCAGCGAAATGATCTGAAGGCGCCATGCTGAGCCATGCATTGCGCCGCCTGCTCGAGGGCGTACTGACCCTGTTCGTAATGTCGCTGCTGGTCTTCGCCGGCGTCTATGCGATCGGCAACCCGGTGGACATCCTGATCAACCCGCAGGCCGACCAGGCCGAAATCGCGCAGGCCGTTGCGCAGCTCGGACTCGACCTTCCGCTGTGGCAGCAGTACTGGATCTTTCTAAAGGGCGTCCTCGGTGGCGATTTCGGTACATCCTTTGTCACCAAGGCGCCGGCCATCGTGCTGATCCTCGAACGCCTGCCGGCAACCCTGGAACTGGCGTTCATCGCGATGGTGATTGCAATAGCGCTCGGCATACCGCTCGGGCTGCTCGCTGGGCTGAAACCGGATTCATGGGCCGGCCGCGCGATCATGGCTGGATCAATCCTCGGATTCTCGCTGCCATCGTTCTGGGTCGGGCTGATGCTAATCATGGTGTTCTCGGTGCAGCTTGGGTTGCTGCCTACCACCGGGCGCGGCGCAACGGTGGACGTGTTCGGCGTGCCGGTCAGCTTTCTCACCGTAGACGGCCTGCGCCATCTGATCCTTCCCGCCGTCAACCTCGCCCTGTTCAAGCTGTCGCTGCTGATCCGCCTCACCCGCGCCGGTGCACGTGAAGCCATCCTGCAGGATTACGTGCGCTTCGCGCGTGCCAAGGGCGTGCCGGAATCAGCAGTCGTGCGCGTACACGTGCTGCGCAACATCCTGATCCCGGTGGTCACCGTGACCGGACTCGAACTGGGCTCGTTGATCGCTTTCGCCGTGGTCACCGAAACCATCTTCGCCTGGCCGGGGATGGGCAAACTGCTGATCGACTCGATCAACGTGCTCGACCGGCCGGTCATTGTCGCCTATCTGCTGATCGTGGTAATCCTGTTCATCCTGATCAATCTGCTGGTTGATCTGCTCTACGCCGCCCTGGATCCGCGCGTGCGCCTCCAGGAAACCCGATGAACGCTGCGCCGTCGCCGACCATCGAATTTGCAGCCGGTTTCGCCCGCGACCGCATTGCATTCTTCGCGGGATGGGTATTGTGCGGATTGCTTCTAGCTGCACTACTGGCACCCTGGATCGCACCCCAGAATCCCCACGATCTCGCCCAACTCGATATCCTCGACAGCAAGCTTGCGCCAGGTGCGGCGAGTGCTGCCGGATACACCTACTGGCTGGGCAGCGACGATCAGGGCCGCGACATGCTGTCGGCGATCCTCTACGGCTTGCGCATCAGCCTCGGCGTCGGTGTCGTGTCCACACTCGTCGCGCTGGTGCTAGGCCTAGCCATCGGACTGGCTGCCGCACGCGCCGGCGGCTGGATCGAATCCCTGATCATGCGCATCGTCGACCTGCAGCTTTCGTTCCCGTCAATCCTGATCGCGCTGGTCCTGCTCGCACTCGCCGGACAGGGTATCGACAAAATCATCATCGCATTGATTGTCGTGCAATGGGCCTACTACGCACGTACCGCGCGCGGCGCGGCGCTGACCGAATTGCGACGGGAATACGTCGAAGCGGCGGTCTGCGCCGGCTACGGTGCGCCGCGCATCCTCTTTTACCATGTGCTGCCCAATGTGCTGCCACCATTGACCGTCATCGCCACGCTGCAGATTGCGCAGGCCATCGCGCTCGAAGCCACGTTGTCTTTTCTCGGACTCGGCCTGCCGATCACTGAACCCTCTCTGGGTCTGCTAATCGGCAACGGCTACGTGCATCTGCTGTCAGGCAAGTACTGGATCAGTTTTTTCCCGGGCATTGCACTGTTGCTGGTCATCGTCGCCATCAACCTGGTCGGTGACCGGCTGCGCGACTTACTGAACCCCAGACTACGTTAGCTCCCCCCCCCAAAAAAACCGGGCACAGGCCCGGTTTTTTGTTCCAAAAAGAGCAGACTACTGCTGCTTAATACCCACTACCGCTGCAACTTTTTTGTAACGCACCGCATCATCGCGTACGCGTTTGGTAAACGCCGCAGTACCCAGGCCGCTGACTTCGGCACCGCCCACCGTCGCGTAGCGTTTTTTGACGTCATCCTGCTTCAGCGCCTTGACCGAAGCGGCGTAAACCTTGCTGATCGTATCCTTGGGTGTGCCTTTCGGCGCGAACAGGCCGACCCAGATCGAGGCATCTACGCCCTTCACACCCGATTCTTCCATCGACGGAAAATCCGGGGTCTGCGATGAACGCTTGGCCATAGTAATACCCAAGACCTTAACGCGTTTCGCCTGGAGGTGCGGCAGCACGCCGGGGAGTCCGGCGACGGTATAGCCGACCTCATTCGCAGCGACTGCAGTCACCGCGGGCGCGCCCCCCTTGTACGGCACATGCAGAGTCTTGATTCCTGCGGCAGATGTAAACCACTCTGTCGCCATGTGGTTGACCGAGCCCGTGCCCGGCGAACCAAAGCTGATGGAGCCTGGCTTTGCCTTGGCAGCGGCGATGAATTCCTTCAACGTGTTATACGGCGATCTTGCATTCACTACCACCAGCATCGGTGCGTCGCTGACCATGACGATGGGCACGAAGTCGCGGTCGAAATCGTACGGCGTTTTCTTGAACATCAGCGGCGTCACTGCGAACTCGCCGGTGTGCGCAGAGAGCAGCGTATAGCCGTCAGGCGTGGCTTTCGCCGCAGTGCCGGTAGCGATAAAACCGCTGGCGCCAGGCCGGTTGTCGACAACGAACACCCAGCCGGTCATTTCCGCGACCTTGTTGGTCAGAATGCGCGTCGAAGTATCGACGACCCCCCCGGGCGAATACGGCACCAGCACCCGGATCGGCTTGGTTGGATATGCGCTACCGGCGGCCAGCGCAGTCGCCGAACACGCAGCAAGGCATAGCGCAATTATCGTACGTTTCATTATTTTTCCTTTATAAACAGATAATTAGTTAAAGGTGCCGTTCTGGTACTGTTACTTGAACAGGTCTTTCCACTTGGCTTTCACTTGCTCCTGCAGAGTCTTGCTTGCCTCGGCCACCGCCGGAAATTCGTGCAGATGGTCATACGGCCGGCAGGCGTCGATGATCGCCTTGGAGTTGTACGGTGCATTGTAGCGGTAGGCGACGAACATCGGATCGTTCTTGGAACCCATGCCGCGCTGAATGATGTCGATGTCGGTCGCCGGATCGCTGCGCGTCGCCACTGCCCACATCACTTCCTGCAGGTTTGACGGATCGATATCCTCATCAACCACCACCGAGTAGCGCGACATGTAGGCGCCGACACCGCATTGGTTGAGGATCAGCCCGGCCTGGCGCGCGTGACCGGCATAACGCTGCTTGATCGCCACCACATTGAACATGCGCGCGCCGCCGATCTCGTGTGCCCACACGCTCGCCACCTCGGGAACACCGGCGGCAAGCAGCGCATCAAACAGCAGCGCCGAGCGCATTACCGCTTTTGAATACGAATAATCGTTGGGCGGTTTCGCCGGCGGGCTGCCGACGATGATCGGATCGTTGCGGTAATACACGCGCTCGACGGTCACCACCGGCGCTGTACCCTCCTTGCCCGGATAGTAGCCGTGGAATTCTCCGAACGGACCTTCGGTGCGCACGTCACCCGGATAGCAATAGCCCTCGAGTACGATTTCAGCCGCTGCTGGAGTCGGCAACCCGGTCAGTTCCCCGCGGACCACCTGCACCGGCTCGCCAAGGATGGAACCCATGTAGTTGTATTCGCACATGCCGAAGGGCACTTCGATGCCCGAGATCAGGAAGCCCAGCGGATCGCAGCCGATGACGATGGCCACCGGAAACGGCTTCTTCGCTTGCATGTGCTTGTCGTACTGGATCGCGCCGTGCTTGCCCGGAATCATGTCAAGGCCGACGTGGTTTTTGTCAAAAGCTTGAACGCGGTAGGTGCCGACGTTGATCCAGTCACTGTCAAAATCCTTGCTCACCACGCAGCAGCCGGTGCCGATGTACGGACCGCCGTCCATTTCATGCCACAGCGGCGACGGGAAAATATTGATGTCGACATCCTTGCCCGACTGGATGTTCTCCAGCACCGGGCCCTTCTCGGTCAGCACAGGTTCGTACTGTGCGGCGTCGGCCTGCCAGCCCTTGGGTTTGCCGCGCAGGTTCTGCACCAACTGGTGGTGGTTATGCTCTACGGACAGGCGCAGGATCGATGACAACCGCGCGGGACTCGCGGTGCTACAGGTCAGCACACGGAAACCCTTCCTGTAGCCTTTGATGTCGTCGAACAACAGTGCCGGTGCACCGTCGATCTTGACGTTGAGTTCACTAATCGCGCCCAGTTCAAGCTTTGCGTCGGCGCCGGGAACGTCCTTCAATTCACCGAGCTTGCGCGCGGTGTCCAGCCAGGCGCGCAGGTCGAGGGGATTGCCGGCCGGACGTTTTGCCATGATCAGCCCTTGCGCTTTTTCGCCGCCAGTTTCACGGCCTTGACGATTTCGGTATAAGCCGCACAGCGGCACAGGTTGCCGGACAGATAATGACGGATTTCGTCATCGGTCGGGTTGGGATGCGCGTCGAGCAACTGCCTTGTCATCAGGATAAACCCCGGCGTACAGAACCCGCACTGGAAAGCGCCGGTCTCGATGAATGCCTGCTGCACGGCATCAAGGCTGCCGCCCGGCTGCGACTCCTCTACCGTGCGTACGTCGGCGCCGTCGACCAGCGTCGCCATGGTCAGGCAGCCGGAAACAGCATGACCGTCGACGACCACCGTGCAGCAGCCGCACAGCCCCTGTGCGCAGCTCTCGCGCGCGCCGAACAGGCCCTGACCCTGCAGCAGTTCGACCAGGTTCTGGTGATTCCCGGCGTGCGTCGTCACCGGCCGGCCGTTCAGCGTGAATGAAATGATTTTATGTGTTGTGCTTTTAGTTACGGTAGCCATGGCTCAATCCTGCAAGGGCTTGCCCGCATTCGCGCGCAAACCTCGGTAAACCGCCTCGGCAGTCAGCGGCAGACTGGTCAATCGCACTCCGACAGCGTCGTCGATGGCACTGGCAATCGCAGGCGATACCCCGAAGGTGCCGCTCTCCCCAACACCCTTGGCACCGAATGGCCCCGTCTGCTGCACCATGTCCACCGCCTCGTTTTCCATGACCGGCGGCACATCGCGAATACCCGGTATCCGGTAATCCGCCAGGGAGGCGTTGGTGCACTGACCGGCATCGAAATTCATGCACTCGGACAGTGTGAAGCCCAGCTGCATGATGGTGGCCCCGGAAATCTGGGTCTCCACAATCGCCGGGTTCACCGGACGACCGACATCGACCAGGTTGACCAGCCGAGTGACCTTGAATTCCCCGGTTTCAGTATCGACTTCGACCTCGGCGCCGGTGGCGCCGATCATCCAGAACGGCGTTGCATCCGGCGTTTGCCCGGTGCCGGGTTCCGGCGGAGTATACGGCGGAATGAAACTGCCGACACCGACGATATTGCCGGCCTGCATGCCGTATTTTTTCCTGAAGAGATCTGGGATCGGCGTGGTTTCCGCCGAGAGGCCGACATCTCGTGCGAGGGCAAGCAGCTTGTCACGCGCGTCCTCGGCGGCGTTCTTCACCGCATGGCCCATGTGATAGGTCGAACGCGAGCCCAGCGTCGCCATGTCGTACGGCGTGACATCGGTATCGGGATGAACCACGGACACCAACTCCACAGGTATGCCCAGCGCTTCGGCGGCGAACTGCGCCATTGCGGTATCCGACCCCTGCCCCATGTCGACGGTGCTGCAATAGACGATGCAGCTGCCATCGGCGCTGACATTGACGATGGCCACCGAAGTCGTCGGCGAAATGC
>JAYOED010000012.1:12638-38943 GCA_038106575.1 Burkholderiales bacterium | reverse complement strand
ACACCGCCACCCTTGTCGAACGGTTTTTCCCATTGCATGCGTTGCGCCAAGCGTTCGAGCACCTTGTCGATCCCGGCATCGCGCATCGGCGTGCCTGTGGCTTGGGGTCGGCCTTCACGCAATATGTTCTTGCGGCGGATCGCCAGCGGATCCATGTTCAGCGCCTTGGCAATCATGTCGGTGTGGCTCTCGTAAGCCCACACCAGTTGCGGTATGCCGAAGCCGCGCAGCGCTCCCGCGGGCGTCAGGTTGGTGTAGAGCGCATAGGAATCGATGGCGACATGGTCGATGTCATACGGCCCCGGCGCGGTAAATCCTGATTTCTGGGTGATGCGCGGACCGATGTCGGCATAGGCGCCGCCGTTCCACCATGCCTCGCATTCACGGGCGATGATTTTTCCGTCCTTGTTGACGCCGCTCTTGATGCGCAGCGTCGTCGCGTGCTTGGTCAGCGTGTAGAACTGCTCTTCCATGGTCAGCGCGATTTTCACCGGCCGTCCGGCAATCAGCGCCCCCGCCGCGGCCAGCGCTTCAAGTTTGATATAGAGCTTAGCCCCGAAACCGCCGCCGAGATACGGCACCTTCACCCTCACCCTTGTTTCCGGCCAGCCGAGCAGGCGCGCGATCTCGATGCGCACAAACGACGGGCTTTGCGACGCAGTATGAATCACCAGCTGGTTCGGCGTAGGGTCGGCCACCGTGACAAAAGGCTCCAGCGGCAGATGCAGCACCTGCTGTGTCTTGAAAGTGTGCTCGAACACATGATCGGCTTCGGCAAACGCCTTCTTCGCGTCGCCGCGGCGCAGATGAAAATCCAGCGCCACGTTGGTATCGCGTTTGCCTTTCAGGTGCCTGAGGTCCGGAAACGTTCCGGCAGGTTTCAACGCTTCGTGCACCACGGTTTTCGAGTCCATCGCCTCGACTTCGTCGAACACCGCGGGCAGTTCTTCATAATCGACCGCAATCAGCTGCGTCGCGGCTTCCGCGACATGCACGTCCTCGGCCAGCACCAGTGCCACCGGCTCGCCGACGTAATGCACCTTGTCGATCGCCAGCACCGGCTGATCATGAAATGCGGGGCCGTAATAGGGCTCGGAAATCAGCTGGCGCACATCATCCGCCGTGTAGACGGCGTAGACACCCGGCAGGTCGCGAGCCGCCGCAACATCGATCGAGCGAATCCGGGCATGTGCAACGGTGCTGCGGAGAATCTTGCCGGTCAGCATGCCCGGGAGACTCAGGTTGTGTACGTATTCAGCGCGACCAGTCACCTTCGCACGCCCCTCGACCCGGGGTATTGATCGACCGAAGGCAGCGCCGCTGTTGTTCTTTCCCAGTATCGTTGCCAACGTCAGTCTCTCCGTTTTCCGTTACGCCGCCAGCACCTTGCGCACCGCACGCGCAGAATGCACACGCAGCAGTTCGCGCTTGTAGGCAGCCGAGCCATGCGCATCCCCCATCAGCTCGACCCCGGCGGCAGCCGCCTCGCCGGCGCGGGCCGGAAGATCGTCATCGATGTTCGCTCCACGCAGTACCGATTCCGCCTGCGCCAGGCGCAACGGCTTTTCGGTCGCGGCGCTGACTACAACACGCACGTCCGTCACCTGTCGTCCTTCGACCTGCAATGACACTGCAATGCCGAGCGTCGGCCAGTCGTCTGCGGTACGCGTCGTGCATTTCAGGTAAACAGCGCGGCGGTTTGCCACCACCGGCACCCTCACCTCGGTGATGAGTTCGTTGCGTGCCAGCGCCGTTTCGTAATAACCGGTAAAAAGGTCAGCGACGGCCATCTCGCGGCTGCCGTTGACCGACTCAGCCGTCAGTTCGGCATCCAGCGCCATCAGCACCGGCGGCAGATCCATGTGCGGATCACCGTGGGCAAGATGTCCTCCCAGCGTCGCCACGTTGCGCACGCGCACGTTCGACAAAGTGCGCAGCGTGTCAGTGATGACCGGCGCCGCTTTCCTGACTGCACGGGAAGCACCAATCGAAGTCAGCGTCGCCAGCGCGCCGATCCGCAGGACACCGTCCGCCAGCGAAATCTTCGCGTATTTTTTCTCGACCCTGCGCAGACTGACCAGGCAGCTCGGCTGGAACACACCGGTCTTCATCATCAGCATCAGGGCCGTGCAGCCGCCGAATGCGCGCAAGGAAAGGTCATCGGTGTCGAGCAGCTGCAGCGCCTTGCGCAGCGATTTCGGTTCCGCGAGTTCAAAGGGCATCATGCCGCACCTCCCGGGGCAAATGCCGCACTCAGATTTCCTGCAAACCGTTTTTCCATTTCCTTGGCCTTGGACTTCAATACCGGTTGACCGATACTGCCCAGTCTACCGGCAAGTGCGGCGTCGATTTCATAGCGTATCGTGGTGCCGTTGCCGTTATCCACCAGTTGCGTTGCCGAGGTTGCGGTCAGGCGACCCACAAGCCCCATCGGCGTACCCTCGATCTTCGCGGCAATGCGTTCCGGCGCCGTCATTTCGGTGAACTCCACCGTGACCTTGAACTTGAAGTTCATGTAGGCCACCTTCGTGGAAAACACCGCATCATATTGCCGGTTATCGCGCTCGACGAGATCGCTGACGCCGTCAATACACGACGCAAAAAAATGAATGTCCTGCAACCTGGCGAACACGGCATCGCGCGGCGCGGCAAACGACAACTCCCCGCTGAATTTCATTATTTTGGACCACGACAAAAGATATTTACTGTAACGGCAGGCCTTCCGAAAATCAACGCGGATTCCATACTGACAAAAAAATCCCCGGAACCCTGCGGCTCCGGGGACACGCGTTGCTTATTGTCACTATGAAAACAGGATCAGCGCGGCCGTGCCGTTCCCGCGCTGCGGCGCCCCTCGAATCGCGAGTTGCCGCGATTGCGCATCGGCGACGCCTTGCGGCGCGCAGCGGAACCTGGATGGCCACCGCGACCGGATTTTTCCACACGTAGGGGGATTTTCGCTTCGAAGCCCGGCACGATACAGCGATCGATCGGCTGGCCGATGTAACGCTCAATCTGCTTCAGTTCCCGGACATCTTCCGCAGAAGCAAACGATATGGCGGTTCCGGATGCACCCGCCCTGCCGGTACGGCCGATGCGATGCACATAATCTTCCGCCACCATCGGCAGATCAAAGTTGATGACATGCGAGATGCTGGCGACATCAATGCCGCGCGCGGCGACATCGGTCGCCACCAGCACGCGCACGTCGCCACAGCGCAGTTTCGCCAGCGTGCGGTTGCGCTGTGACTGGTTCATGTTGCCGTGCAGCGCGGCGGCGCTGTGACCGATGCGCAACAGCTTTTCAGCCAGCCGGTCAGCGCCGTGCTTGGTCGCCGTGAACACGATGGCCTGGTCGGCGCACTCCTCGCGCAGCAGGTGATCCAGCAGGCGATGCTTGTGCGCGCCGTCATCCACCACATGCAGGCGCTGCGCAATATGTTCGTGGCGCGCCTTCGGCGCCGCCACTTCCACCCTTTGCGGATCGCGCAGCAATGCGCTGGCCAGTTTGGCGATGTTCCCGCCCAGCGTAGCCGAGAACAGCAGCGTCTGGCGGGTCGCCGGCGTTTTCGCAGCGATACGCTTCACCGGTTCGATGAAGCCCATGTCGAGCATGCGGTCGGCTTCATCCAGGATCAGCAGTTCCAGCCGAGAAAAATCAACCCGGCCCTGGTCGATGAAGTCGATCAGGCGACCCGGTGTCGCTACCAGCACATCCAGCGGCTGGTCGAGCAGTCGCCGCTGCTTCGGATACGGCATACCGCCGACGACGTTGCCGGTGCGCATGTGGCGTGAAAATCTGCAGTATTTGTCGACCGCCTGGGTGACCTGGAGCGCCAGTTCGCGCGTCGGAGTCAGCACCAGCGCGCGCGGACCGCGTCCCTTGCGTGCCGGCGGTTCAGCCAGGCGCTGCAGGGTCGGCAGAACGAAAGCGGCCGTCTTGCCGGTCCCGGTCGGCGCCGACACCATCAGGTCGGCACCGGAGAGCGCGACCGGAATCGACTGCACCTGCACCGGTGTGGGTTCGGTATAACCCGCAGCGGCCAGGGCCTGCACCAGCGCGGAATTGAGATTCAGATGTGCAAAAGACATGTTCAACTTATTTCCTGTCAACTTATTTCCTGTAATGACAACAACACAAACAGCAAACGCGCAGGGGCCACTATTGCTGCTGGACAGGCCAGCCAACAACGGGGCGCGGCAACCGGCGCACGGGTATCGTCGCTAACCGTGGCGGACGCAGCTGTTCAGGGAAGGAAGCTGAAAACGGAGGGGTCAGAGACTGATGCATCCCGAAGTAGGCGGGGTACCGCCCCCTTGGGGTGCGCGCACTATACCCGCAAGTATCGGAATTGGCGAGGATTTTTGTGCGCAGCATCACGAACCCGGTGACAACGGCAGCAAACCCGAAAACTGTTTTCAATTCAAGGTAATAGCATGCTGACGTGCTACAATCCGCCCCTTTTTTAGAAGCCGCCACCCCGTGTCCGCCACTCCCCGCGCCCTGCGCAACATTGCGATCATTGCCCATGTCGACCACGGCAAGACCACGCTCGTCGACCAGTTGCTGCGCCAGTCCGGCACCTTTGCTGCACACGAACAGGTCACCGAACGGGTCATGGACTCAAACGACCTCGAACGCGAGCGCGGCATCACCATCCTCGCCAAGAACTGTGCGGTGAGCTGGCAGGGCACGCACATCAATATCGTCGATACCCCGGGGCATGCCGATTTCGGCGGCGAAGTCGAACGCGTACTGTCCATGGTCGACGGCGTGCTGCTGCTGGTGGATGCGGTTGAAGGTCCGATGCCGCAAACCCGCTTCGTCACCCGCAAGGCACTTGCTCAGGGCCTGAAGCCGATTGTCGTCGTCAACAAGATTGACCGGCCCGGCGCACGCCCCGACTGGGTGGTCAACCAGACTTTCGACCTCTTTGATAAACTGGGCGCCACCGAGGACCAGCTCGATTTCCCCGTGGTCTATGCCTCGGCACTCAACGGTTACGCCGCGCTCGATGAAACCGCCCGCTCCGGCACCATGCAGCCGCTGTTCGAGGCCATCGTCAGGCATGTGCCCATCCGCGCCGACGATCCGGACGGCCCGCTGCAGCTGCAGATCTGTTCGCTGGACTATTCCAGCTACGTCGGGCGCATCGGCATCGGCCGCATCACCCGCGGCCGCCTGCGTCCCGGCCAGACCGTGGCCCTGATGAAAGGACCGGATTCAACGCCGGTCAACGCCAGGATCAACCAGGTGCTCAGCTTCAAGGGACTCGAACGGGTGCTCGTCAATGAAGCCCAGGCCGGCGACATCGTGCTGGTCAACGGAATTGAAGACGTTGGCATCGGCGTCACCCTCGCCGACACCGAGCATCCCGAGGCATTGCCGATGCTCAAGGTCGATGAGCCGACGCTGACCATGAACCTCCAGGTCAACACCTCGCCGCTTGCCGGACGCGAGGGAAAATTTGTCACCAGCCGCCAGATCCGCGAACGCCTGCAGCGTGAGCTGATGAGCAACGTCGCGCTGCGCGTGAAGGACACTTCCGATGCCGACGTATTCGAGGTTTCGGGGCGCGGAGAACTGCACCTGACCATCCTGCTCGAAAACATGCGCCGCGAGGGCTATGAACTCGCGGTATCGCGGCCGCGCGTGGTGCTGCGCGAGATCAACGGAGAAAAACAGGAGCCGTACGAGATGCTCACTGTTGACGTTGACGAATCGAATCAGGGAGCGGTGATGGAAGCCCTGGGCTCCCGCCGTGGCGACCTCCAGGACATGCAGCCCGACGGCAAGGGACGTGTGCGCCTTGACTACCGCATCCCCGCCCGCGGCCTGATCGGCTTTCAGTCTGACTTCCTGACCATGACTCGCGGCACCGGCATCATGAGCCATGTGTTTGACGACTATGGCCCGATGAAACCGGACATGGAAGAACGCCGTAACGGTGTGCTGATCTCGGCAGAGGACGGCCCTGCCGTGGCTTATGCGCTGTGGAAATTGCAGGAACGCGGGCGCATGTTCGTAAACCCCGGCGATCCGCTCTACGAAGGCATCATCATCGGCATCCACAGCCGCGACAACGACCTCGTGGTCAACCCGATCAAAGGCAAGCAGCTCACCAACGTGCGCGCCTCTGGCACCGATGAAGCCGTGCGGCTGGTACCGCCGATACAGGTCACACTGGAGTCCGCGATCGAATTCATCGCCGACGATGAACTGGTCGAAATCACTCCCAAATCGATCCGTTTGCGCAAGCGCTACCTGAACGAGCACGATCGCAAGCGCGCAAGCCGGGCCGAGCAGGCCACGGCCGTCTGATAGAGCCTGCTCGAAATCCCTGCGCTTGGCATGACTTCGCTCGGCCGATTTCCAGCAGGCTCTATAACCGATGTCCGATAACACTCCATATCAGGCGCTCGGCGGCGACGCCGGAGTGCGCAAACTGGTCGATACGTTCTATGAACTGATGGTCGCGGTTCCGGAATATCACGGCATCCGCAAACTGCACCCGCAGGATCTCGGTGGTTCCCGCGAAAAACTTTATCTCTTCCTTTCCGGCTGGCTGGGCGGGCCGCCGCTTTACATCGAGAAATACGGTCATCCTATGCTGCGCGCACGTCACCTGCCGTTTTCCATCGGCATTGCCGAACGCGATGCCTGGCTCGCCTGCATGCTGCAAGCGATGGAAGACACCGGTATTGAAGAAGCGCTGCGCGCCGCCCTGCTCAAGGCATTTTTCGGCACGGCGGACTGGATGCGCAATCGCAGAGAAAACGACCCGGCAGGATCTGCCAGCCCTGCGGGGTAATGCCGGAGATGCGCTCCCGGAAAAGTCGTAGAATTACCGGGTGCAAAAATTAAAAACTGATCCATCCACACAAACCGGGCCGGGCAATCTGTTCACCCGCCTGTGGAAGGACATTACTGCACGCAGCCGCACGCTGCGTGAACACCGCCGTCAGCAATGGCTGTCTCAGGCGGCGGAAACCCTGTACTCAGAAGTCGGCGAGGCGTCAGGCGTTTCGATCGCCAGACGCATGCTCGACCGTTACGCCGCACTGCCCGCAGAAGGCAAGCTGGATTTCCTGCTGCTGCTGGCGAAAACCTTTTCCACGGATCCCGCTCGCATTGATTCGGCCATCAGCGCCTACAAGGCCAGCCCCGGACCGGATACCGCGCAATTGCTGCACGGCGCCACCGAGTCGAGACGGCAGGAGTTGTTGCGACGCCTGAATTTCGCACCCAGCGGAACCGCGAGCCTGCTGTGCATGCGCGAAGACGTGATGCGCTGGCTTCCCGAACACCCGGAGCTCGCCGAGGTCGACACGGATTTCGAACACCTGTTCCATTCGTGGTTCAACCGCGGCTTCCTGCAACTGCGCCCGATCGACTGGCACACGCCGGCGGTGGTTCTTGAAAAAATCATCCGCTACGAAGCAGTCCATGAAATCAAGGGATGGGGCGACCTGCGCCGGCGCCTTGATCCGCCCGATCGACGCTGTTTCGCTTTTTTCCATCCAACACTGGTCGACGAACCGCTGATCTTCGTCGAGGTTGCGTTGACTCACGATATTCCCGAAGCCATCGCTCCGGTACTTGCAGACGGCCGCGATCCCATCAATACCGATTCCGCTCGCACCGCCGTGTTCTATTCGATCTCGAATTGCCAACCGGGCCTCAAAGGCGTGGCCTTCGGCAATTTCCTGATTAAGCAGGTTGCCGAAGAACTGATGCGCGAACTGCCGCGTCTTCGCACCTTCGTCACCCTGTCTCCGGTACCCGGTTTTGTTCCTTGGCTGAAACGCAGCCATTCGGACTCACCGCTGCTGAACGATCTGGGACGTCCGGACTGGTCTGCCGATGCCTCGGTTGCCGAAACCCTGCGCCCGGGATTGCAGTCACTGGTTGTCGAATACCTGCTGGAAGCCAAAAACTCCAAGGGCCGGCCAGCCGATCCTGTCGCGCGCTTTCACCTCGGCAACGGCGCCAGCATCGAACATGTACGCTGGCTCGGCGACGTTTCCACCAAGGGACTGGGGCATGGCGCGGGCTTCATGGTGAATTACCTGTATGACCTGGAGCATGTGGTCGCCAACCACGAAGCCCACGTCAAGCACGGCACCATCTTCGCTGCGCATCGGGTTCGCGCGCTGCGTCAGGCGCGCTCCACCTAGAATCAACGCCGGCGGGGTGCCTGGGTCTTGATTGCGGACTGCAGGAACGAAAAGTCGCAGCCTTCGTCGGCCTGGGTGATCTGCTCCATGAACAACCTGCGGTAACCGCGCGTATCATCAGCACGCGCCTTCGGCGCCTTCCACTTCTTGCGGCGCGCAGCCAGTTCGGTCTCGCTCACCAGCAATTCGAGCTTGCGTGCCGGCACATCGAGACGGATGCGGTCGCCGTTCTGCACCAGCGCGAGCGTGCCGCCGACGGCGGACTCGGGCGTCACGTGCAGCACGATGGCGCCGAACGCAGTACCGCTCATCCGCGCATCGGATATCCGCACCATGTCCTTGACCCCTTTTGCCGCCAGCTTTTTCGGGATCGGCAGATAACCGGCCTCCGGCATGCCCGGCGCGCCGATGGGACCGGCGTTCTTCAGTACCAGAATGTCATCGGCTTTGACATCAAGTGCGGGATCGTCGACCCGCTCCGCCATGTCGGGCAATGACTCGAACACCACCGCACGGCCTTCATGCTTTGTGAGCTTCGGGTCCATCGCAGCCTGCTTGATGATCGCCCCACCCGGCGCGAGGTTTCCGCGCAGCACGGCGATGCTGCCGCCAGCGAATACCGGATCCTTGAATTTGCGCACCACCTTCTGATCCCAGGCTGGCGCGGCCGCGGCCAGATCTTCTCCCAGCGTCTTCCCGGTCACCGTGCGTGCTTTTAGGTTCAACTGGTGCTTGAGTTCACGCAGGATCACCGCCAGGCCGCCGGCCTTGTAGAGGTCTTCCATATAACCCTGGCCCGTCGGCTTGAGATCGACCAGCACCGGAGTTTCGCGCCCCATTTTGTCGAAGGCATCGAGATCGAGCTTGATGCCCAGCCGCCCCGCCATCGCCGCGAGATGAACTATCGCATTGGTCGAGCCGCCCACAGCAAACAGCACTCGCAGCGCATTCTCGAAGGCCTCGACAGTCATGATCTTGTCCGGCGTCAGTTTTTCCTTGGCCATTGCCACCGCACGCGCGCCGCTGGCTTCGGCCTGGCGCAACCGATCCGCCATCACCGCAGGCACGCAGGCACCGCCGGGCAGCATCATGCCCATCGCCTCGGTGCACAACGCCATCGTCGACGCCGTTCCCATCACCATGCAGGTGCCTGCCGAAGGCGCCAGTTTGTTGTTGATTTCGCCGATCTCCTGCTCGGAAATCTCTGTGGCGCGAAACTTACCCCAGAAACGGCGGCAGTCGGTGCACGCGCCCAGACGCTCACCCTTGTGATCGCCGGTGATCATCGGTCCGGTCACCAGCATGATCGAGGGCACGTTGGCACTCGCCGCCCCCATCAGCAGTGCAGGCACCGTCTTGTCGCAACCGCCGATCAGCACCACCGCGTCGACTGGCTGGCCGCGCATCATTTCCTCGGTATCAATCGACATCAGGTTGCGCAGGTACATGCTAGTCGGATGCGCAAACGATTCATGGAGCGTGATCACGGGAAATTCCACCGGCAGGCCACCGGAGAGCATCACGCCGCGCTTCACCGCCTCGATCAGTTCCGGCACGTTGCGGTGGCAGGCGTTGAAACCGCTGTAGGTATTGGTAATGCCGACGATGGGCCGGTCGAGCGCGTCGTCGGTGTAGCCCATCGCCTTGACGAAGGCCTTGCGCAGGAACAGCGAAAAGCCCTCGTCGCCGTAGGCGGTGAGACCCTTACGCATCCCTGTTTTGGTTTTGGCCATGAGTGTACGGATCAAGAGTAGAAGCAGTCCGGCACGATAGCGGATGCCCCTGCAGCGCGCAACAGCATCACGGGACGGTTACCGGGCTATTTCCCCTGGAATACTGGCGCCCTTTTCTCGATAAATGCACGCAGTGCTTCCCGGGTGTCCTCGGTGTAGCGCAGCTTGCCGTTCATGGTGTTCTGCATTTCCAGGTGCTGTTCGGCGCTCTGGTCCCATGCACGGCGCAACGCCATCTTGGTCATGCGCACGGCCAACGGCGCCTTGCTGTTGAGCCTGCGTGCAAGCGCCATGGCTTCGTCCATCAGTTTTTCGTGCGGCACAACCGCATGCACCAAGCCCCAGGACCGGGCTTTGGCTGCACTGAAAGGTTCACCCAGCAAGCAGATTTCGCTGGCCACGGCATGGCCGACCAGACGCGGCAAAGTCCAGGTGGAGGTTTCGCCCATCAGTCCGCGTTCAACGAAGTTGGCTCCAAAATTCGCCTGCTCGCTGGCAATGCGGAAATCACAGGCAAAAGCCATGTTGCAGCCGGCGCCGCGTGTCACGCCGTTCACTGCCGCGATCACCGGCTTGGTCAGTTCACTGAAAGCGATGGTGTAGTAGTACTTGGGCTCGAACAGCGGCTGCGGATTCATGCCGGCGTTACCGGACTTTTCGGCCTCGGACCTCGCCTTGAGATCGGCGCCGGAGCAGAAGCCGCGGCCGTTGCCGGTGACAATGATTGTCCATACCTCATCGTCAGCCTCGGCTGCGCGCAGTACTTCCTCGATCTCCCTGCGCATCACGTTGTCGATCGCATTCAGCCGCTCCGGGCGGTTGAGCCTGAGCACGCCGGTATTTTCACGGACTTCCCACTCTATGGTCTGGTACATGGCATTTCCTCTCAGATGGACTGCTGATTTTTTTGACCACGGCACCTTAGCGGCGCAGTCCCACCTGCGCAACCCGCTTCAACAGCCGCGACATTTGCCAGGACACGGTCGTGATCTCAAAAGAGATAAGCGGGTCGCGGTAGTGACCGGCCCCCGCGAACCCCGGATAATGTTCAGCCCGAAGCCTCCGGCCGCCACCCCGCAAAAACCCAGCGACATCAGCCCATCAAATCCTGCCCGGGGACTGCCAAAATTTGACCCTCTTTTATTGAATTAAAAACAATAAGTTGAAAAATTTGATTAATGTCAATTGACAGGACTTTTCCCAACCTGAAGTGGGGTGCATACTGCACACCACAATAGCTTGTGGATAAAATTGGCGCCCCGCGCCACAGAACAGAGAAAGATCCAGCCATGAACGAATCCGCGCTTGGTGCCGACGTCACCACGCTCCCAGAGCAGGAAATCAGTCGCGACACGCTTCTCGAAAAGTACGCCAAGGGCAAGGAAGCCAGCATCACCGATGTGCGCCGCCGCGTAGCGCACGCCCTGGCCCAGGTCGAAGCCGAGGACCAGCGCGCCAAATGGGAAAAACGCTTTCTGCAGGCGCAGCAGGACGGTTTCATTCCCGCCGGACGCATCAACTCCGCCGCCGGCGTGCAACTGCAGGCCACGCTGATTAACTGCTTTGTGCAGCCGGTCGGCGATTCGATTTCGGAAACCGTCGACGGCAAGCCCGGCATCTACATCGCGCTACAGGAGGCCGCCGAGACCATGCGCCGCGGCGGCGGCGTCGGCTACGACTTTTCATCGATCCGCCCCCAAGGCGCAGAGGTCAAAGGCACCCAGTCCAATGCCAGCGGCCCGGTATCGTACATGCGCGTGTTCGACCGTTCCTGCGAGACCGTTGAATCCGCCGGCTCGCGCCGCGGCGCACAGATGGCGGTGCTGCGCTGCGACCATCCGGACATCGAGGTCTTCATCCACGCCAAGGACAAGGGCGACCTCACCAATTTCAACATCTCCGTCGGCGTCACCAACGGTTTCATGGAAGCCGTAGAAAAGAACCGTGATGTCGAGCTCGTCCACCGCGCCAAACCCAACGCCCGGCAGTTCGCCAAGGGCGCCTTCCAGCGCGACGACGGCCTGTGGGTGTACCGCAAGGTTCCCGCACGCGACCTGTGGGACCAGATCATGCGCTCGACCTACGACCATGCCGAGCCCGGGGTCCTGTTCATCGACCGTATGAACAAGGACAACAACCTCAATTACTGCGAAACCATCGAGGCCACCAATCCCTGCGCCGAACAGCCACTGCCACCCTACGGTTGCTGCTGCCTGGGCTCGATCAACCTCACCCATTTCGTCCGCCACCCGTTTTCAGAACAAGCCGCGTTCGATTTCGAACACTTCGCCAACGTGTCCGCCGTCGCCACCCGCATGCTCGACAACGTGCTCGACGTCACGGCGTGGCCGCTGAAGCAGCAGCAGGAAGAAGCCGCGAACAAGCGCCGCGTCGGCCTCGGGTTCACCGGACTAGGCGATGCGCTGATCATGCTGCGCCTGCGCTACGACACACCGAAAGCACGGCAGATGGCGGCAAAAATTTCGGAGGCCATGCGCGATGCGGCTTACCGCGCCTCGGCCGAGCTGGCGCGCGAAAAAGGCGCGTTTCCGCTGTTCAATGCCGATCTCTATCTGTCGGGCGGCAGCTTCGCCGCGCGCCTGCCGGAAGACATCAAGCAACTGATCCGCAAAAACGGCATCCGTAACAGCCACCTGCTGTCGATTGCCCCAACGGGAACCATCAGCCTGTCGTTCGCCGACAACGCATCCAACGGCATCGAACCGCCATTTTCGTGGACCTACACCCGTAAGAAGCGCATGCCCGACAACACCATGCGTGAATTCGCGGTGGAAGACCACGCCTGGAGGCTGTACAAGGCACAGGGCGGCAACACTGGAAAACTGCCGCCGTGGTTTGTCACCGCATTGGAACTTTCGGCAAGCTCCCACGAAGAAATGGTCGCTGCCGTAGCGCCCTACGTCGACACCAGCATCTCCAAGACCGTCAACGTCCCCGAAGACTATCCTTACGCTGAATTCCAGGATCTTTATTTCCGCGCCTGGAAATCCGGCCTCAAGGGCCTCGCGACCTACCGCCCGAACAACGTACTCGGGTCGATACTCTCGGTCGAACCGACAGCAAAAACCGCCGCCACGATCGACCGTGACCTTGCCCCGCAGGACTTCCGCGCAGACGAGGTCAACCGCCGCATCCGTATCCAGAACCTGCCTGCCCCCGTGCTCGCCAGCCTGCGCTGGCCGGGACGTCCTTCGATGGCCGCAGGCAATCCCGCCTGGACCTACATGATCGAGCATCCGCACGGCGCGTTTGCGGTATTCATCGGTCACATCGAAAACGAGCACAACCATGCGTTCGAAGTCTGGGTGAACGGAAGCGAGCAGCCGCGCGGCCTAGGTGCTGTCGCCAAAACACTGTCGATGGACATGCGCGCCGACGATCCGGGCTGGCTCAAGCTGAAACTCGATACGCTTTCCAAGACTGGCAGCGACGATGCCTTCGACATGCCCTTCCCGCCTCATGGCGAAATCAAGCGCATGCCCTCCGTGGTGGCCGCATTCGCGCAGGTCGTTCGTTGGCGCGCCGACCACCTCGGTGCGCTGACCTCACAGGGCGCAGCGCTGTTCGGTCAATCGGCAACTCCTGTGCTCGATGCCATGTTCGCCACCAAGGAACCCAAGACCGGCACCGACGGCACGATGTCGTGGTCTGTCGACGTACTCAATCCGCGCACCGGTGACGATTTCGTGCTCGGCATCAAGGAAATTACCCTGCCCGATGGCGTTACCCGGCCGTACTCGATGTGGCTTGCCGGCGAATACCCGCGCGCCCTCGACGGTCTGTGTAAGATCCTCTCGCTCGACATGCGTGTCATGGACCCCGCATGGATCGGGATGAAACTGAAAAAACTGCTGGAATTCCCAGAACCACTGGGCGACTTCATGGCTTTCGTACCTGGCGAACGCAAGCAGGCCACCTTCCCTTCAACAGTCGCTTATGTCGCGCGGCTGATCCTGCACCGCTACGCGATGCTCGACATCCTAGATGAAAACGGCGCACCGCGAACCCAGATGGGCATCCTGGCTACGCCCGAGCGCGGTACCACACCAAAAATCATGAAAGGTGCGCGCTGTCCTGATTGCGGCAACGCGACACTGATCCGCAAGGATGGCTGCGACTGGTGCTCGGCGTGCGGATATACCGGCACCTGCGGTTAGAAACCCGCCCAAAACGCCCGCGCTTGCCTGAAAAGCGTTGCCAGCTGCGTTCTGAATGTTTTTAATAGTGATTCGATTCTGCAGTCTAGCTTGCGGACTGCAAACGTTTTCACTAGTACCGAAGTGTAAACTCCTCTACACACCCGGAGGAAATCATGCCCAAGAAAACCCTCGGCAAACTGCCGAGCGAAGCCATCCGCATTCTGGAACTACCGCGCATTGCTCCAGAAATTTTGGACGGCTTCCGCAGTCTGGTTGATCTCACCGGCACTTTATCCGACGCCTGCGACGAACTCGGCATTGTGGCGGTTATACCGGCCTACATGCTGCCGCCGGTACACTCCGGGAAGCGCATCGTCGGTCCGGCATTAACCGTGCGCAACATCGCGCGTGACGTGCAGATCCACAAGGCCGCGCAGGAACGAATCAATACCCAGGGCGAAACCGAAGCGCACAACCTTGCCGAACCCGGGGACGTGCTGGTCATCGAAGGCGTGATGGGTTGCTCCAACATGGGCGGCATGTCGGCAACCATCGCCAGGCGCCAGGGGTTCATCGGTGCAATCGTCGACGCCACGGTGCGCGACCCCGACCAATACCGCGGCATGGACTGGCCGGTTTGGTGCAAAGGCTTCACGCCAATTACCGGCAAGTGGCGGATGCAGACTGTGGAGGTCAACGGTACCGTGCAGATCTGCGGCATTCCTGTCCGTCCCGGCGACATTGCCTGCGCCGACGAAGCCGGTGTGGCTTTCATTCCACGCAAAAAAGCCGCGACGGTACTGGAGATCGCGCGCAGAATCGACGCCGGGGACAGCAAGCGCAAGGAAGACATTGACGGCGGCACCAGCATCAGCGAATTGATCACAAAAAAATACAAGTAACCCATCGAGGAGAAACACCGTATGGCAAAAGCCACCAATCTGGTATTCATCATGTCCGATGAGCACAACAAGCGCGTGCTCGGCTGCTACGGGCATCCGATGATCAAGACGCCGAACCTTGACCGGCTGGCAGCTGGTGGCACGCGCTTCACCTCGGCCTATACCAACTGCCCGATTTGCGTACCGGCCCGCGCATCTTTTGCTACCGGTCAGTATGTACACAAAATCCGCTACTGGGACAATGCCATCGCCTATGACGGCAAGATTCCGACCTGGGGCCACCGGCTGATGGAACAAGGCCACCATGTCACCTCCATCGGCAAACTGCATTACCTGGACTCCGATGCGAAACGCAACGGCTTTGACGAGGAAATCCTCCCTCTTCACATCGTCAACGGCGTCGGCGATCTGCTGGGACTTATCCGGGAGGAACTCCCACGCCGCGCCGGGTCGCTGAAACTGGGCCCGGAGGCCGGTCGCGGAGAATCCGAATACACCAAGTACGACCGCGACATCGCCGAAGAGACTGTGAAATGGCTGAAACAGAAAGCCACAGCGATCAAGGACAAACCCTGGGCGCTCTACATCGGCTTCGTCTCACCGCACTTTCCGCTGATCGCGCCGGCACCCTTTTATGATCTCTATCCCGAGGAGGCCGTGCCGTGGCCGAACATGTACGAGAAAGACGAGCGCCCCCAGCACCCGTTCATCGACGCCCTGCGCAAGTGCCAGTGCTTCGACGAAGGATTCTTCGACGCGGCAATGGTGCGCCGTGCGATCACCGCCTACTTTGGCCTGACTTCGTTCATGGACGACAACGTCGGCAGGATTCTGCGGGCGCTCGAAGAAACCGGTCTGATGAACAATACGCGCGTGATTTACTCGACAGACAACGGAGACAATCTTGGCACCCGCGGGCTTTGGGGAAAATCCACGATGTACGAGGAATCCGCCGGCATCCCGATGATCATGTCCGGACCCGACATTCCTGCAGGCAGTGTCTGCGACACCCCGGTGACTCTTGCCGACGGTTTCCCGACATTCATTGATGCTCTTGGCGCAAAACCACACACCGGCGATGCCGGACTGCCGGGCACCTCCCTGATCAGCATCGCCAACGGCAATGCACCGCGCCGCACCATTCTCTCCGAGTACCATGCTGCCGGCGCAATGTGCGGAGCGTTCATGATCCGCGTCGGCAAATGGAAATACATCCATTACGCGACGGTTCCACCGATGCTGTTCGATCTGGAGAACGATCCCCACGAACGCCGCGACCTGGGTCGCAATGCAGAATTCCAGGCAGTGATCAAGGAATGCGAAGGCCAGCTGCGCCGCCTCGTCGATCCGGCGGCTGCAGACAAGCTCGCCAAAGCCGACCAGACAACTATGATCGAAAAATACGGCGGAGAAGAAGCCATCCTCAAGAGCGGAACCTTCCGCTATTCCCCACCCCCGGGCTCGAAAGCAGCCTACTTCTGACCCCGGCAGAAAAACGCGATGACACAACCCGCCAACCTGATGCTGTTCCAGTCGGATAACCACAACGGCCACCTCGCCGGCTGTTACGGTCATCCCTACGTTAAAACCCCGGCCATGGACCGCATCTCAGCCGCAGGCACTCGCTTTGCTAACGCCTACTGCACCAGCCCGCTGTGCTGCCCGTCGCGCTCCAGCCTCGCCACCGGACGCTATCCACACCAGACCGGCTACTGGGACAACGCGCTGACTTACGACGGGCGTCTGCCGACCTGGCACCACCGCCTGCGCGAACAGGGACACACCGTCACCGCGATCGGAAAACTTCACTACCGATCAAGCGAAGACGATAACGGGTTCACCGAGGAAATCATTCCCATGCACCTGCACGAGGGCAAGGGTGCGATCAAGAACCTGCTGCGGGGTTATGACAGCGAACCCCCCAAGGACGACGGCAGTTTCTGGAAGCTTTACATCGAACGCTCTACAGTCGGGACCACCCATTACCAGGAATACGACCGCAATATCACCACCAAAGCCGTCGACTGGCTGAAGAAGCATGCCCGCAATGGCGGCAAACCCTGGGTGCTCTACGTGTCCTACATCAGCGCGCACCCGCCGTTCACGGTGCCGCAGCGCTACTGGGATCTTTATTCCGAGATTGACATGCCACTGCCGCCCGCGTTCCGTCCGGGAGAGCGTCCCGAGCATCCCGCAATTGAGCATCTTCGCTTTATGGACGGCATGCGCGTCATGACCGACGAAGCCGCGCTTAGGCGTATTGCCACTGGCTACTTTGGCCTGATCACCTTTCTCGATGAACAGATCGGCGCGGTCATTAAAGCCGCCGAAGAATTGAACCTGTTGGGCAACACCCGCATTGCCTATACCAGCGATCACGGCGAGCTGTTCGGCGCACAGGGTGTTCTCGGCAAAAAGAATCTTTATGAAGGCGCGATCAAGGTGCCGCTGCTGTTTGCCGGTCCTGGTGTGCCGCAAGGCAGGACAGTCAGGCAATTCGCCTCGCACGTAGACCTTTTCCCAACCCTGATTGCATGCGCCGGCGCCAGACTCACCGCAGCGGACCACGACCTGCCCGGGGTTGATCTTTGGCCCGCTATTGATGGCAAGGAGAAACCCCGCATCGCGTTCGCCGAATACCACGCCCAGGCCTCGAAAGCCGGAGCTTTCTTGGTACGTGACGGGGCGAAGAAACTCATTTATCACGTCGGCATGCCGGCCCAGCTGTTTGACCTCGACAACGATCCCGAAGAAACCCGAGATCTGGCTGCGGACGAATCGAACACAGTAAAGACACTGGAGAAAAAACTCCGCGACATCTGCGATCCGGAGGCTATCGACGCCCGCGCCAAGGCCGATCAACGTCTGGCCGCGGATTCCTGGGGCGGAGCAGCGAAACTCCTGGGCGAAACCCAGATTCTATTTACCCCGCCACCCGGTGTATCCAAGGAGGATGCCTGGGCCATACCCGGCAAGGGCTGACCGCCGGCTCCGTGGTTAGCACACAAAAAAAGGGCGCCCGCGGGCGCCCGGAAGATCCAACATGCGTTTGTCCGCAGATTACACAGGCGGTTGATTTGAAACGTTTTCCAAAATCCAGACCACGCCGTTCAACCTGCTTACAATAAACGGACACCTACGTTTCTCCAAAGTTCCAACGTCATGACCCTGACCGAACTGCGCTATATCGTCGCCGTCGCACGCGAACGCCATTTCGGTCGCGCCGCTGAGGCCTGTTTTGTCAGCCAGCCGACCCTCTCGGTCGCAATAAAAAAACTTGAGGACGAACTTGGGGTACAGCTGTTTGAGCGCGGTCCCGTGGAGGTGACTGTCACCCCGTCCGGCACCCGCATCATCGAACAGGCGCAGCGCACGCTTGAAGAAGCCGAAAAAATAAAAATCATCGCCAAGACCAGCGGAGACCCGCTCGAAGGGCCGCTCAAACTCGGCGTCATCTTCACCATCGCGCCTTACCTGTTGCCGAAGCTGATCCCGGTGTTGTACAAGCGGGCACCGAGGATGCCGCTGGCAATCGAAGAAAACTACACTGCCACGCTGTCCGAAAGGTTGAAGCGCGGTGACATCGATGCCGCGATTCTTGCCTTGCCCTTCAGCGAACCCGGCATCGCGGTCACACCACTCTACGACGAGGACTTCATTGTAGCCCTGCCCAAGGTTCATCCCCTGGCCAGGCGCAACAGCATCGCTGCGAAGGAACTGGCGAACGAAAGCATGCTGCTGCTCGGCACCGGACACTGCTTCCGCGATCAGGTGCTCAACGCCTGCCCCGCACTCAAGCGTTCCAGCGCAACCACAGGCACGTTGCAGAAAACCGTCGAAGGCTCGTCTCTGGAAACCATCCGCCTGATGGTAGCCTCCGGTATGGGGCTGACGGTGCTGCCGGCCTCGGCACTGCCGGCGAAGCGCACGGTTGCCGATCTGCTGACCTATGTGCCATTCACGCGGCCGGCGCCTGACCGCCGCGTCGTCCTCGTGTCGCGTTCGAGTTTCCCGCGTCTCGCTGCACTGGAAGTCATCCGTGCCGCAGTAACCGCTTGTAACTTGCCAGGCACCGCCCCCATTAGTAAAAAAATAATGATGTAAAACAATAAGTTATAGTATGTCCCAAATGATAGATTATTACTATTGATTTATTTATAACAATCAATTGGATTAATCATACGGCGGCCGCCAGAATGCACTCCAAGCGTTGCAAGACGCGCCCTTTTTCAACCACAGGAGATGCATATGAAACCCGAATCAGTCACCGTCAAGAACATCGAAGCTGCCTTCGCCGGCGAATCCATGGCACATATTAAGTACATGTATTTTGCCAAGATCTGCCGCGAACAGGGCGACGTTGAAATTGCGAAAGTTTTCGAGAAAACCGCCGCGCAGGAAGTGCAGCATGCGTTCGGACACCTCGACCTGCTCTACCCGAAAACCGAGTTGACACCCGCCAAGGCACTCGACATGGCTATTGCCGGCGAAACCTACGAGTACACCGAAATGTACCCGCAGTTCCGCCACCTTGCCGAGCAGGAAGGCAACGCGGCAGTCGTCAAGGAAATGGGTGAGCAGATCGAGGAGTCGAAAGAGCACGCCGATCGCTTCAGCCAGACCCTCGCCAAGGCCGCCAAGCGCTTCGGCGCGCTGGCCAAGGTTGAGGAACGACATGCCAATCACTACCGCTCGGTACGCACTAAAGTCGCGGCCTGACCCAGATCAACAAACTAAGGAGAAATGAACATGACAAATGAAATGCGTAAATGGGAATGCATAGTCTGCGGTTACATCTACGACGAAGCCGCTGGCGATCCGGAACACGGCATCAAGGCCGAAACCCGCTGGGATGACATTCCCGAAGACTGGACCTGCCCTGAGTGCGGAATCGCCAAGGCGGATTTTGAAATGGTATTGAAAGCCGCGTAACTCCGCTAATGCCTGCTTCGCAGTCGCGGGGCAGGCATAACGGGTCTCCTGAACGCAACAACATCCGCCATGGCTAAAATGATCATGACCGCACGCCGCATCGTCGCCGAATCTTCCTTGGTGAGGTTGGCGGCGTTTATCGTCATTGCCGTGGCAGCAGCCTTTCTGGGCATCCAACTCGCCGATGTGACAGCAGCCAGCTCCGCCATGCGTGCCGCGCTCACAGCAACACTTTTCACCGCCTTGACCACTGGTGCCGGTGCGCTGCCGGTGCAATGCTCTTCGTGATCAGCCACGAGATCATTACTGAAATCCATCGCAACGGCATTGAACGTGTTGCGACTCTCGGACTCATCGGAGGCTTTGTGCTGATGATGCTGTTTGATACCATCCTGCGCTGATTTCAACTGCACTGTTTTCTCACGGAAGCCAAATGTACCCAATCATCATCATCGGCAGCGGACTTGCCGGCTACAACACCGCCAAGGAACTGCGCAAGCTTGACACCACAACTCCGCTGACCATCATCGCTGCCGACAGCGCGCCGTTTTATTCCAAGCCGATGCTGTCCAACGCCCTGGTCTCAAAGAAAACTGTGGCGGCCATCGCACTGAACACCCCCGCGCAGATGGCAACGCAGCTGAATGCCGAGGTACGACCGCACACACGTGTCGATGCCATTGACAGTGCAACCCAAGTACTGCACATCAGTGATGAAACGCTGAAGTATTCGAAACTCGTTCTGGCGCTGGGAGCCGACCAGATCCGCCTGCCCATCGCGGGGGATGCCGCCGCCGATATCATGACCATCAACGACATCGACGATTACGCGCGCTTCCGTACCGCGATAGTTAGCAAAAAACGCGTCGTCATCATCGGCGCTGGACTGATCGGCTGCGAATTCGCCAACGACCTTGCTGCCGCTGGTTATGCGATTGACGTCATCGACATCTCCCAGCAGCCGCTGGGTCGCCTGCTGCCGCCCGAAGGCGGCGCGCTGCTGCGCGACAGGCTCGCAGCGATCGGGGTGCAATGGCATTTCGGCAGCGGCACAAAGTCCGTCGATCGTTCAGGTGATGGCTATTGCCTCACGCTCGACGACGGCAGTACGCTGCATGCGGATATCGTGCTCTCCGCGGTGGGCCTGAAACCGCGCACCGCGCTGGCCGCGACCGCCGGTATCAAGGTGAATCGCGGCATCGTCGTCAATCGCCATCTCAAAACCAGCGTGCCGGATGTCCATGCACTCGGCGACTGTGCCGAGATCGAGGGTATGGTCATGCCTTTCGTGATGCCGATCATGCACGCCAGCCGGGCACTGGCACAGTCGCTCGCAGGCAAACATGCCCCGGTCAGCTTTCCGGCGATGCCGATCATGGTCAAGACCCCGGCGTGCCCGACCATCGTGTCCCCGCCCCCGGCCGGCGCCAGTGGCAAATGGCAGACAGAAGCCACGAGGGACGGCGTCAAGTCGTTGTTCGTGGACGCAGAGGGAAAACTGCTCGGCTTCGCACTGAACGGCAGTGCCACTGCCGAGCGCACCAAACTCGCAACGCAATTACCACCGTTGATGGCCTGACCATCCACACCCTCGCGCACCAACCTTGCGCGGATGATGTTGTTATGATGTGGTGCTTATGACACCCGTCACCCGCCTGCTACTGACCATCAACGTCTCGGTCTATCTGCTGCAGCAGATGTTCGATCAGCAGTTGATCATCTGGTTCGCACTGTGGCCTTTCAACATGCCGTCCGGATACGATGTAAAGTTCCTGCTCTGGCAGGTCATTACCTATGGATTCCTGCACGGCAGCATGGTGCACATACTCTTCAACATGCTGGCGCTCTACATGTTCGGCGGCCAGATCGAACAGGTCTTCGGCTCACGCCGGTTCCTGATCTATTTCCTCGGCTGCGTGTTCGCCGCCGCGCTGGCGCAACTGGCAGTCATGTCGCTGACCGCAGGCCCGCCCTATCCGACCGTGGGCGCATCGGGTGGCGTATTCGGCCTGCTGCTTGCCTACGGACTGTTTTTTCCACGGCGCATGGTCATGCTGATTTTTCCGCCGATCCCGATGCCAGCGTGGCTGTTCGTCACGCTTTATGGTTTGATCGAACTGTATCTAGGAGTCACCGGATCGCAGGGCGGAGTCGCGCACTTCGCCCATCTGGGCGGCATGGTTGGCGGATGGATACTGATCCAGCAGTGGCGGCGCCGCTAGGGTCCGTCAAAAATTCCTGCGCTGGGCATGACATTGACGTGCGACTGTGTTCCCCCTCGCCTTACCCGATGTAATGTCTTGTCGGAGCCTAGCGCGCTCCTCGTCCTTCCTGCGCGCAAATCATTTTTAACTACTCTCCAGTTTCTGTATAACCCTGCGTTAGCGCTCCCTGGCCCAGCAACGCGTCAGCACGCCGATAATCCAGTCATAGCTTTTTTCCATGGTCGAATGGCGCAACGGCTGCCCGTCGTCCGCTTCGTTTTGCAGCGCATATAACCGCGCTGCTCGCACATTGGCGTCTCGGACAACGAACCCGTAACGTGCAAAGCGGTCGATGTCGATAGCATTTTTTTCCGCAGGCGCATCCCGGAACCAGATCCAGTCAGCCACGAACGCCTGCGTAAATTGCTCCAGATCCGCATATCGTGCCTTGTCGATGCGCCTGGGCTCCATCGGCTGCTTTAAAGGCACATCTTCCGCATTTTTCAGTTGCCAACGCTGCGCCCAGTCGGGTGCACCGTCAGTCGCCAGTAGTTCGATGGCTTCGCCTTCCCTTGAAATCTCGAACAGGGCGTCGCGCTCATGATTGATGACATAACCCGCCCACCGGCCCGGCCCGGCCACCATCATCGCAACGGCAATCTGCAGGGTTCCGTCCGGGGCCGTCTGTACATGACGATTGGGCACGTCCGTCGCGGCAAGAGCCACAGCTTCTTCCTCGTGCGTAGTGATTTCGCCTTTGGCGATTTGCGCCCTGCCCCTACGACCGGCTGCGACATTGACCCATTCCGCGGTAATGGTCAGCTCCGGAAATTCGAGTGATGCCTCCGCAAAAGCCGGAAACGGGATGCCGCCCATGACCTTGAAATCGTAGGACAGCGCCGCATCCCCGTGATGCTCCTCGAACCCACCGGTATAAGCCTCATCGATCAGCAACGTCTTGATGCGCTCGTCACAGGCGGCGAGCTGGTCGCTCGCACCGGTAACCGTCAGGGTGGCATGAATCAGGGTGCTCATAACAAAGACGATTCTAACAGCCGGGGACGTGCGCTAAACTGCCGCGCATGCAAAAACGCAAAGCCGCCTTTTCGTTGAAACTTGCCGATTTCTACATGGGGCGCGACAAATACTACAGCGCCGAACTCACGCCTGAACTGCGCGCCAATGCCCGCGACATCGTACGCCGCGCAAATCGGTTGCTACGACGTGCCGGCATCAACGCTGCTGTTTCCTCAGGTTGGCGACCCGCCACCGTCAACGCCAAGGTTCCCGGTGCTTCCAAAAGAAGCCATCACATCTGCTGCATGGCGATTGACCTCGAAGACAGCAACGGCAGGCTTGACGCCTGGTGCATGGCGCATCTCGACACGCTCGAAGAACTCGGTCTGTGGCTGGAACATCCCGACGCAACTCCCGGCTGGTGCCACCTGCAAACCCGGCCCCCACGTTCGGGGAACCGCGTATTTACGCCCTGATCGCCTGCCTTATGCATGTCATTCCAGGAACACGGCGTATTCCTCGAGCGCAATGCGCGGCGGCTGGAAGGTATTCACTACCGCATCGCCGTCGGCATAACCCAGCGCCATGCCGCAGATTACCACCCAGTCAGAACTCAATCCGAGTTCACGGCGAACAATGTCCGGAAAGCTGGCGATGGAGGCTTGCGGACAGGTATGCAGACCCCTCGCGCGGGCGGCTAGCATGATTGTCTGCAGAAACATGCCGTAATCAAGCCAGCTCCCCTTTTCCAGCTTGCGGTCTATGGTGAAAATCAGCCCCGCTGAAGCACCGAAAAACGTGTAATTGCCGGAACGAAAAGTCTTTGACTTTTCGTGATCGCCGCGCCCGATGCCAAGTGAGCCGTAAAGACCCCAGCCGCACTCACGGCGACGCGCAAGATAGGGCTCGAACACCGGATCGGTGTAATACTCGTAGTCGCGCGCATGCCCTGGTTCGTCGTCAAGAAAGGCCTTGCGGATCGCACCGCTAATACGAACGAGCGACGCCCCAGTCAGCACATGCACCCGCCATGGCTGGATGTTGGAACCGCTCGGCGCATGGCGCGCGATGTCCACAATCTCGCGCAGCGTTTCCCGCGGCACCACATCCGCCCTATAAGCACGGATCGAGCGTCTCGTACGTGCGGCCTCGAATACATCAGCAGCCGGCTCATTGATATCGGACATATTCACCTCCTAAAGCGATGTTATCAGGCGGATTTGTGCCCCGCCGCTGCGGCGATCAGCACAAGTTTCTCGTCACGATGCAGTTTCTTGATCGCATGTTCGCGTCGGCTGGCCGCTGACCGGTCAGCCGCGCACTCGTAATACACCAGCACCACCGGGCGCCGCGCACGCGTATAACTGGCGCCGGTGACTCCGCGGCCGTTATGCTCATTTACCCGACGCGCGACATCCCGCGTAATCCCGGTATACAGGCTGCCGTCGGCACAGCGCACAATGTAAACCTGCCACTTAGCCTTATGTTTTTTCAGCAAGGAAGCTTTCTTTTGCACCATGCAGCGTATGATGCCGCCTATGTTCCGATTACGCCACGTGCTGCTGCTTGTCATCACCCTGCATTGCTTTGCCAGCCACGCCGCCGAGCCCGCCAAGTCCATGCTCGGTGTGGAACTTGGCACGCCGTTCCGGATTCCCGCCTGCAGTGCCGGCGAAGAAGTAATGATCAGGCGGCACTGCCACGCCCCGAGCCTGACCCGCAAAACGCCGTTGGGTGCAGACGAATACCATGTGTTCTATCCGCGCAGCGGATCGGTACCCTATCCGCGCGGTGAAATGCTGGTCGATGTCGTCGATGGTATTGTCATGGCGATCCACATCAACACCTGGGGCATTGAAGCGCAGGGACCGGCCATGGACGCGCTCAAACTCAAGTTCGGACCGCCGCAGAAGCAGAGCAGCAAAAAAATACGGGCGCTGCGCTCGCGCACGCCATCGCTGTTCGCTGAATGGGAAATGCCGGATTTCTCGGTACGCTATGAGGGCACCACTACTACTATCGACTGGGGCCGCATCACGCTAATGACCCACCGTTACCGGACAATGGCCGGCGCCTCCATAGCGAAGCGCTAAAACAGTGCGTGCTCAGGCCGCATCACAGCTGCCATCTGGGGCATAATGCAGACCTCGGCAATTCATCCAAACACAGAAAGACCAATGGTAGAAATCACCACCGCAAGCGGACTCATCATCGAAGACATTGTTACCGGCGACGGCGAAGCCGCAATTGCCGGCATCGAAGTCACGGTGCACTACACCGGCTGGCTTACTGACGGCAATAAATTCGATTCCAGCAAGGATCGCAACGACCCGTTCGTGTTCGCACTCGGCGCTAGCCACGTCATCCGCGGCTGGGACGAAGGCGTACAGGGTATGAAGGTCGGCGGCAAGCGCAAGCTGACCATCCCGCCCGATCTGGGCTACGGCGCGCGCGGCGCCGGCGGTGTCATCCCGCCGAATGCAACACTGGTATTCGAAGTCGAACTTCTGGCGTTGGGGTAAACAGCATGGGCAATATGGTCAAGGTCAAGGCAAGCGACGACGGTGAATTCGACTGCTATCTTGCACTTCCGCAATCCGGCAGCAAGGCGCCCGCAGTAGTGATGGCAACATCGGTGCATGGTGTCGATGCCGATCATTGCAGCATGGCCGATGAATTCGCCAAAGCGGGTTTCATCGCTGCAATCCCTGATCTATTCTGGCGCACCATACCCGGACCGATTCCAGCGGGCGATCAGCGCGCGGGCCAACGCTCGCAGCCGCGCCTGCAGATCATCAAGACCGGCGAGGCCGACATGGCTGACACGCTAAGCATGGTGAAAACCCTTTCACAGCACAACGGTCAGGCCATCAGCATGGGATTCTGCTTTGGCGGACCCTATGCCGTTCTCGGCCCTAAGCGCCTCGGCTACGACGCCGGCATCGGCTGCCACAGCACGCAAATGAAGGATTTCCTCCACGAGTTCGACGGCCTCTCCAAACCCGTGTGCATCATCTGGGGTGACAAGGATCACGCCGCGCCGAAGGAAGTACTTAACGCCTACAGCGCTCTGGCAAAACAAAAAACCAACGTCGCTGTGCACATCTTCCCTGGCGTAGAACACGGCTACATGATGCGCAGCCGGGATATCTGGCACGAGTCCACTTACAACTTCTCGA
>JAYOED010000012.1:322-12628 GCA_038106575.1 Burkholderiales bacterium | reverse complement strand
ATCAATTACCGCCTCATGTTAATCTCAGCCGTCCGTCTGCTTTTTGCGAATCAGACACTTCAGCATGCCGCGCTGCTCCGCTGTCAGTACCCCCGCGGCATCTTCACGCGCGAAATGGCGCTGAAACGCCGCCACCGCCGACCACGGTGCCGTCACTTCGTAGCCGAACGCCGCCAGCAACGTCAGGTCGTCGATTTCATCCGGCACTACGTCATAAGGCGGATCGCACCACAGGCCGAAGCCGGCTGCCGCAAGCCGCCGCCACGGGAAATGCGCGCTGGGATCAACCTTGCGGCCGGGCGCAATGTCGCCGTGGCCAACCACGTTGGCCCGGGGAATCTTGTAGCGCAACCGGATATCAACGAGCAGTTCGATCAGGGATGCAATCTGCGACTCGGCGAAAGGCTCGTTTCCGTTATTATCGAGTTCGATGCCGATAGACGAAGAATTGAGATCGCGGTTACCGCCCCAGTATGAATCACCGGCATGCCAGGCGCGCAGTTGCTCGTCGACCAGATAGTAGATCTTGCCGTCGCGGCCGATCAGGTAGTGCGCACTGACTTCACGCAGCGGACTTGTCAGCGTCTGCAATGACGCATCCACATCGTCGTTGGTGGTGTGATGAATGATCACGAAATTCGGGCGGCGCTCGCCGAAATTGGGCGAAGGATGCACCTCGACCGGCAGCGTGGTGCGCAGCGGCAACCCGCCGCATGCCTGAAGCATCAATGCTGCAACCCCTGCGATCATCCATCGAACCATATACGTCTGCAATCCGCCAAATCCACGGATTGACTGTACCACGCCCGGGACTGTTACCCTGCAGGCATGAACGATCCAGGATCGCCATCGCCTACAAGGCGCACCATATCCCGGGAGGCCCTGAACGCACTGCCGGTACGCCGCTATGAAGGCCCTATTGAATTTGTCGACACCCCGGCAAAACTGCATGCCGCCCGGATCGACATCCGCAACGAAGGTGTCTGCGGCTTCGATACCGAAACGCGCCCCGCCTTCCGCAAGGGAGAGAGCTACCTGCCCAGCATAGCCCAGGTTGCCACCGCGAATGCTGTATACATTTTCCCGCTGCGCTACCCCGATAGCTGCGAGTTGCTCGCTGAAATGCTTGAATCACCGGCCGCCAAGACCGGTGTCGCGCTGGCCTACGATCTGCGTCTACTGAAGCAGGTGTTTCCGTTCAGCGAAAAAAACATCGTCGACCTCGGCATCGTCGCTAAACGTCACGACTTCGGACAGAGCGGTGTACGCAATCTCTCCGGACTATTCCTCGGATTCCGCATACCCAAGGGTGCCAAGACGACAAACTGGGCTGCACCGCAGCTGACCCCGGCGCAGATTGCCTATGCAGCGACCGATGCCTGGGTCTGTCGTGAGCTCTACCTTAAATTCGACGACGCCGGACTGCTGCGCTGACACCGCCGCATCCTAGCTGACGGGTTGACCTGCCTCAAAGTCAGCACACGGTTCCGGCGCTAAAGTTGGCGTCACAATGCACTGCCGCTTCCAGCACTAGCCTTACCCGTCAATTCATATTACTTTTCAGGTTTTGCTGCGCTGAGCAGACCGCATTACGGACAACCCGAAATATACCTCAAGGACACCACATCGATGAGCGACAACCTGAAGGCCTATAACATATTTGACCTGCGCAAGATCGCGATGAAGCGCGTTCCGCGCGGATTCTTCGAGTTTGTTGACCGCGGCACTGAGGACGAAGTCGCGCTGCGTAACAACCGCGAGGTGTTCGACCGCATCCGTTTTCGCACTCGCACCTTCGTCGACGTCTCTAAGCGCAGCCAGGACACCGAGATTTTCGGCGTCAAGCACAAGATGCCGATGGTGATCGCCCCCACCGGCGTTGCTGGCCTGCTGTGGCACGAAGGCGAGATCAAACTGGCAAAAGCAGCACGTGCTGCCGGCATCCCCTTCTCGCTCGCCACTGGTTCGATCACCGCAATGGAACGCGTCGCCGACGAGGCCGGCGGCGACCTCTGGTTCCAGCTCTACCTGTGGCCCGACCGCTCGATGTCGCACGAACTGGTCAACCGCGCCAAGGTTGCCGGCTACAAGACTCTGATTGTCACCGTTGACGGCGTATCCTCGGGCAACCGCGAATACAACCTGCGCAACGGCTTCACGCTACCGTTTAGCTTCAACGCCCGCAACATGTGGGACATGGCCACGCACCCGCGCTGGCTGTTCGGCGTGATGGGCCGCTACCTCGCCACTACCGGCATGCCGATGTATGCCAACTACCCGGAAGCCGCCAAGGCAAAAATGACCAAGGGCCCGCCAGGACGCTCAAGCCTGCGCACCGACTCGGTGAAGTGGGATGACCTCGACGCACTGCGCAAGATCTGGCCGCACAAGCTGATCGTCAAGGGCATCCTCGATCCGCAGGATGCTATCAGCGCGGTCGACCACGGTGCCGACGGCATCGACGTCTCGAACCACGGCGGCCGCAACCTCGACGGCATCGTCTCGCCGATCGAAGTGCTACCGGAAATCGTCGATGCGGTGGGCAAGCGCGCCACCATCTTCATGGACAGCGGCATCCGCCGCGGCAGCGACGTGGTGAAGGCACTGGCGCTGGGCGCCAACGCGGTGATGGTCGGTCGGTCGACGCTGTATGGCGTTGCCGCTGGCGGCGAAGCGGGTGCGACGCGCGCGCTGCAGATCTACCGCGACGAAATCCACCGCAACATGGCATTGCTCGGCTGCAACACCATTGCCGATATCGGACCGCAGTGCCTGCTGTTTGCCGACAAGCACGAACTGCGCGCTCCGAGGGAGCAGCCGCAGCTGCGCGTGGTGGAAGGAAAAGCCGCCGAGTCGTAAGCGGACAGGCTCGCCGTCAGGCGGGCCTGAACACCGCTATGCACTTGGACGCATTAAAGGTCCAGGTCTCCACCCAGTCGAGAATTTCCGACTTGTAGTTCAGTTCGTGCATCGCCCCGGCGAGGCACGTCCAGTTGAGTACTTCGTGCTGGCCCGCGGCTTCCATCTGCGCTAGGGGCACATCGCGCCACGCGGCGTAGTCTCCGGCCCGCAACTGCTCCAGCATCGCGCGGTCGGCGTCGAGGTCGGGATACATCCAGTGGTTCTTCTCGGTGAGGAATCCGTGTGACCAGCTCGAAGAGGCCATGATCACCACCCGCCACGGGCTGTCGCGCAATACGCGTGCCGTTGCCCGCCCCATCTCGAAGCAGCGGCGCGGTGACGGCGCTGGCGGATCGGGCTCATCGGCGTGCACCTCGTATCCGCCACGGAAGCGAATCACCGAACTGCCGTAGCAGTTGACCGCCACAGGCAGTACCGGAATGCCGAATCCCTTGCGGTCGATATCGAGGTAAAGCAGCGTGTTGGCAAAGGCATGTCCCAGGCCATTCTCGCGCAGCGGCTTGTAGGCATAGGACATGTCGATGCCCTCTTCCAGCAGACCGCGCGCCAGATACTTCCCCGCCTTGTGATGCCCGGGATGGCTGAACGCCTTGTCCGCCGGCTCGCCCCAGATGTTGGGTTTGCCGCGCAGAAAATCGTACGGCCTGAAGTTCAGCTGCTCGTAGGCCAGCACGCAGAACGGCGGGATGATGTCTTCCCTGAAATTCTCGTACTGGTCGTCGCCCCACATCAGGATGAAGTCAGGCTTGAAGGCGATGATCTCGTCACGAACCTTGCGGAAGGCATCGAAGATCCGCGGCATATGCGTCTTATACGACGTGATGCCTTCGTCATCACCCCATTCCTCGCGCATCGGCTGCGGCCAGTTGGCGGGATCGCGCATGCGCTCCGGTATGCGCTGGTCGGTCTTGAGCATGCGCGCCAGCGGCCACGGCTTGTGTTCGCCGGGAACCAGCCCCGGCGGAGTATGTGTCACGCCGAAACCCAGTATCTCTGCCATGCCTATCCCCTTTAGCCGATCAGCGCCTACAACTTGATGTTCGCGGTCTTCACAACCCGCTTCCATTTCGCGATATCCTTGACCAGCACATCACGCATGTGTTCCGGCGTGCCGCCGACCAGATCCAGGCCTATCGAATCCATGCGCGCTTTTACATCCGGCATCTGCAGCACGCGATTCAACTCCTTGTTCCAGCGCGCGACGATCGGCTTCGGCATTTTCTTGGGCGCAAGCAGCGCCGACCAGCTGACCGACTCGTAACCGGGCACGGTTTCGCCGACTGTCGGCAGATCCGGCACCGCAGAATTGCGTTTGGCGCTGGTCACGGCGATACCACGCACGCGCTTCGCCTTGTGATGCGCAATCATCCCGGTGATGCCGCTGAAGATAAGCTGGATCTGGCCGTTAACCAGATCGGCCACGCCCGCGGTCGAGCCCTTGTAGGGCACATGCGTCATGCGGATGCCGGTCATCTGGGAAAACTCCTCGGTCGCCAGGTGGTTGCCGCTACCCACACCGCCGGAGGCAAAGTTAATCTTGCCAGGATGGGCCTTGGCGTAGGCAATCAGCTCCCTGACGTTCTGATAGGGACCAGACGGATGCACGGTCACCATGTTGGCGATCTCGCCGATCATACCCACCGGCGTCACATCCCGGACCGGATCGTACTTCAGCTTATAGAGCGCCGCGTTACCGGCGTAGCTGGTTGAAATCTGGATCGCGGTGTAGCCGTCGGGCGTCGAATTCAATCCAAGTTCGACGCCGATACTTCCTGCCGCGCCGGGTCGGTTATCCACCACGACCTGCTGGCCGAAGGTTTCGGAAAGTTTCAGCGCCACGGTACGCGCTACCACGTCGGTCTGCCCGCCGGCCGGGAACGGCACGATCAGGCGGATCGGTTTGTACGGATAGGCCTGCTGGGCATAAGCACTACCAGCGGCCAGCAACAAAGCAAAAAATACCGTAAGCAGCTTGCAGGTTTTCATATTCTCCTCCATAGGACGTTGTCCGAATCCGTCGTCATTGTCAGAAATTTTTATGGAACCACCCGCTTTCGCCAACGGACTCCAGGCAATTTATTCTAATGCCGGACAAGCCGCAACGGTCGCAATAGCCGTAATGCAAGAAATACATCGGCAATCATCAAGGCGCTTGCTTTCGGCACTGGCCGGGGCTACGCTCCTTCGAGTTTAGGGTACCCAAGCCCTTTCAGGAGCCTCCCCATGGATCAAGTCACCAAGACCCAGCCGAAACCGGCAATGCGCCCGAGTCCGGTGCGCGTGAAGAAGCTGGGACACATCGTGCTTCAGGTGCGCAACCTAGAAGAGTCGGTCAAGTTCTATACCGAAATCCTCAATTTCCGCGTCTCCGACAACGCCACGTTCGGCGGCATATTTCTCACCGGTGTCGGCGACCATCACACCATAGGCTTATTTCCGTCAGACGGTGACAAAGCCGAGGTTCCGGGAGAAGGCGCAGTCAAACTGCACCACTTCGCATTCCAGGTCGACAACATGGATGAGTTGTTCGAAATCCGCAAATACCTTGAGGAACGCGGCATCTCGCTAGTATGGGAGGGCCGGCGCGCTATGGGCGGTCATACCAGCGTCGAGTTCCTCGATCCCAACGGCTACCACGTCGAGCTCTACTGCGACATGGACCAGCTCAAGCCCGGACAGCCTTCGCGGCCGCGCAACCCCAACGCCAATTACAACTCGCTGGAAAAATCGCGGGACAATCCGAAACCGCCAACCTGGTAATCGCCCCGGTATTGGTATTGATTATTTAGCCGCGCTAGACGCGGCCGAAGTCGTTTTCGTAGAGCGTGTCCAGCTGCGCCAGCACCTCCGCTGGCAGTGGTCCCATTGCCGCCGCCGCCAGCGCCTCGTCGACATGCGAGAGTTCGGAGCTGCCGATGATCGCGCACGACACATCCGGATTCGATAGCGTGAAGCGCAATGCCACCTGCCCGCGCGTGCCGTGACCTTCGCCGATCGCAGCAAACACCGCACGCGCCTTACGTTCCTCTTCGGCAAGCACGGTATCGGCGGTCAAAATACTCTCGCGTCCGTGGCGCACATCACTCGCAATGATGCCTGCCCCGAAGATGCGGATCGCCATTACCGCCACGCCGTTGGCGCGACATGCATCAATGATTCCGGTCAGGCGCTGCCCGGTCCATGCATCGGGCATGCGCCGCGCTGAACTGGGATTCAGCAGGTTGTAATAGACCTGCGCCGAATCGAAACGCCCGCTGTTGATCACCTCGCACACCGGCCCCGCCTCACCCAGAGCAGTGATACCCATGAAGCGGATCAGTCCCAGGTCACGCAACCGTTCCAGGCCTTCGGCAACGCCACCGGGCCCCAGTACCAGTTCCACCGTCATCACCCGTCCGCCGGCTTTGGCACCGATGCGGTTATGCAATTGCAGCAGGTCCACCGAGTCGCGCTGCATGCGTTTGAGGCTCGCGCGCAGGCTGACTTCGATTTGCGCCGGAATGTTGTCGAGGTGTTCGACGTCGAGCTGGAACTTGGTCGATAGCCATGGCACATCCGCTTTCGGCAGCAGGCGACCGAGCGTCTCCTCGGACTTGCCCTTACCGTACATTGCTGCGGTATCGAACCAGTTAATACCGCCAACCAACGCGCGACGCACCGCTTCAACCTTGGTCGCCTCGTCCTGATGGATCAGAATGCCGCCGACGTTGCCGCCGCCGAAAACGACTTCCGAAACGCTGATGCCGGTGCTGCCGAACAACCGGTGATTCATCCTGCACCCCGGATCAGGCTGCCCATCTAACCCAGACGCTCATCAAGATTCGCGTTCGGCGGCAGCGGCTGGTAGGGATGCGCCTTGAGCATCGCGTCATCCAGTGCAATCCCCAGACCCGGATTTTCCGGCAGCACAAAACAGCCGTCCTTGAGCAGCGGCTTGTAACCGCAGGCCACATCGAAATACAGAGGACTTTCCGCTAACTGATGTTCCATGATCAGGAATGCCGGCGCCACTCCGCAAAGATGCATGCTTGCAATGTTGCACACCGGTCCGGTTGGATTGTGCGGCGAGAAATGCACGCCGTGAGCTTCGCAGGTAGCCGCGATGCGCAGCATTTCAGCGAAGCCGCCGGTGTATTTGATGTCCGGCATGATGACGTCGAGCCGGTGATCCGCGACAAAAGGCGCGAAGCCACTGACGCCGATCTGGTGCTCGGCACCGGCGAGCTGCATGCCAGCAGCATTGGTCGCGACATGCACACGCTCCAGCATCGCGAAAGCATCCGGGTTTTCCGACACCGGACACTCGAACCAGAACAACTTCGCCGGCTTTACCGCTTCAATCAACCCCATCGTCCGTGCTTCGTCAAAGCGCCAGTGACAGTCGATCATGATGCCGATATCCGGTCCGACGGCCTCGCGGATCGCCATCACGCGATCCACACCCTCCCGTGTACGGCGCGTGATTTCAGCCGTATCCGCATCGCCCCAGTAGACGCCGTCGAAGGGTGCGATCTTGACTGCGCCAAAACCCTGATCCACTGCATGACGCGCCGCCTCGGCAATGCCATCGGGCGAACGGTCGCGCGCGCCGCGGTTGATGTTGGCATAGACGCGCACCGCCCTGCGCCGCACACCGCCCGGCAAACTGCGGCCTAGCCATTCGAACACTGGCAAGCCGGCCGCTTTGGCACTGAGATCGGTCAGCGCCTGCTCCATCGCACTGACAATCGAGCAACCGATCAGCCCGCCCGGAGAATGAGGATAGACCCGCAGCCGCGGCAACAGCTCGGCCACAGCCTGTCCGGCCCATTGCGCGCCGAGCGTCTGCGTAACCGCGACTTGCGCAGGCTCCCAACCGTTCAGTGATGCTTCCCCGATTCCTTTCAGCCCGTTGTCAGCCTCCACACGCAGAAAAAACCAGTTGGTTTTCTCCGACACATTCAGCACCAAAGGTTCGACGCGAGTAATCTTCATGGTGTTCCCAAACCGATCGTCACTGTACCTTGATGTCGGTCCCGCGCGCAAACACCATCATTACTTCAGCGTCGCCGCAATCGCGCGCAATTCATTGGAGGTGTCTTCACCGCCGAGCGGCTCGCGCGGCACCAGCAGTGCCAGCGCCCAATCCAGAGAGATGATTTTCATGATGTAACCCCCTATACGGACATTAGGGTTAGGATAGTCCGTCCGGGAACGCCGCGGGATATTGAGATAAATCAATGAACGCCGGTTTACCGGACGATATTACGCAATGCGAACACTTCCGCGGCGGTCTATCCAGAATTGCTAGAATCTTCGAGCTGTCCGGTTAACGCCAAAACACACAATTCACTACAAAGGGGGAGTCCACATGTACATCAAGGCACGACTACTGCGATCAGTCATGCTCGCCGCCATGCTCTTCACCCCCGCCATCGTCCTCGCTGCCTACCCCGGGCGCCCGGTGCGCATCGTGGTGCCGGTGTCGGCTGGTGGCGGCGTCGACAGCATCGCACGCATCGTCGCCCAGCATAACAATGCGGTGTGGGGCCAGCCTTTCATCGTCGACAACCGGCCCGGTGCCGGCGGCAGCCTCGGCGCCGAAATCGCCGCACGTGCGACACCTGACGGCTACACGCTGATGGTGAGCAGCAGCAGTTACATCACCAACGCCGTGATCCGCAAAGTGCGCTACCACCCGATCAAGGATTTCCAGCCGATCACCAAGCTCACCACCAATCCCTACATAATCGTGGTCACGCCGTCGCTGCCGGTGAAATCGGTGCCCGACCTGATCGCGCTGGCCAAGGCCAAACCCAACACCGTCACCTACGCCTCTTCGGGCCTCGGCGGCATCCTGCACATGGGCGCGGAACTGCTGACCAACCTCAGCCGCACCCAAATGACCCACGTGCCGTACAAGGGTGTGGCCGACGGCTACCCCGCGGTGATGTCAGGCACGGTGAACTGGATGCTCGGCAGTCCGATCTCGGCGCAGCCGCTGATGAAGGCCGGACGCCTGCGCGGCGTCGCAGTCACCGGTGCCAAGCGGCTGAAGGCACTGCCCGACCTGCCCGCTATCGCCGAAACGCTGCCCGGCTATGAAGTCAGCGCCTGGTTCGCACTGTTCGCTCCCGCCAGCACGCCCGCCGCGATCGTCGAGCAACTCTACCGCGAAGCTTCGAAAGCCGTGAACGAGCCTAAACTCTCCTCACGCCTCGAAGCCGGCGGCACCGAAACCGTCGGCAATCGGCCGAAGGAATTCAGCCAGCAGACGCGCGCCGAATTCAGCAAATGGCAAAACCTCGTCAAAAAAACTGGACTCAAAATCCAATAGGCAGCCTCCAATGAACACACCCATGAAGACTCTCGCTACCCTTGCCGCAGCGCTCGCCGCACTGACACTCACCACCGGCGCCGCGGCGCAGAACTATCCCTCCAAACCCATCCGCTGGATCGTGCCGTCGTCAGCCGGCGGGGGCAATGATTTCGTCGCGCGGCTGTTTGGCGCAAAGCTCACCCAAAGCTGGAGCCAGCAGGTGCTGGTCGATCTGCGCCCGGGTGCTGCGGGCATCCTCGGCTCGGAGATCCTGGTCAACTCGCCGCCCGACGGCTACACCATCATGATCGTCGCCACCGGCTACGGGCTGAATCCCAGCCTATACAAGAAACTGCCCTACGACACGATCAAAGATTTCGCGCGCATTAACCTGCTCGCGTTCTCGCCCAATGTGATGGTGGTGCACCCCTCGCTGCCGGTGCGGACACTGAAGGAACTGATCGCCTTCGCCAAGAAGCGCCCCGGTGAACTCAACTACGCCTCATCCGGCGCCGGTACCGGCGGTCACCTGTCGATCGAGCTGCTGAAATACATGGCCAAACTCAATATGAACCACATCCCGTATAAGGGCGCGGGCGCCTCCACCGCCGCAGTGGTCAGCGGCGAAGTGCCGATGCTGATGACCGCACCCGGCGCGGCGATCCCCTTTATCAAGGCCGGACGCCTGCGCGCACTCGCCGTGGGCTCGGGCAAGCGCGTCAAAGCGCTGCCCGACGTGCCGACCGTGGCCGAGGCCGCGCTACCGGGCTACGAGGTCGACGGTTTCTACGGCGTGCTCGCACCGGCGAAGACGCCGAAGCCGATTATCGACAAGCTCTATGCCGAGCTTGACCGCATCATCAAGCTGCCCGACATCAACAAACAGATGGAAGCGCGCGGCTTCGACCCGGTCAGCTACACGCCGGAGCAGTTCACCGAACACGTGAAGAAGGAAATGAAGAAGTGGCCGCCGGTGTTCAAGGCCGCGGGTATCAAGGTCAACAACTAAGCCAACACCTACGAATCATTGAAGGAGTCAGCATGGGAAAAATATTTCTCGTGGTACCCGATGCGCCTGTCGAGGACGTCGCGCAGCTCAAATCCGGCCGCACACTAGACGATAATGGCATCCGCCTCGGCGTGCTCGACAACAGCAAGGGCAACGCCGACCACCTGCTCAACCTGATCATCGAGGGCGTGAAAAAGGAATTTAAGGTCGATTCGGTGGTGATGACGCGCAAGCCTTTTTCCAGCAAGCCCGCCACCGACGCTATCCTCGACCAGCTGACCAAGGAGGCCGACCTCGTAGTCAGTGCCATGGCCGATTGAGGGTCGTGCACGTCGTGGAGTGTCCACGACATGGCAGAGCTAACCAAGCGCGGCGTACTGGCCGCCGTTGTGTGCTCGGATTCATTCATGAAGCTGGGCAAGGCACAGTCGAAAGTGTTCGGCGTGCCCGACCTACTGCTGCTGGAGATCAAGCACCCGCTGGGGGGCTTGAGCATGGACAAGGTGCGCGAACGCGCCGCCACGGCGCTGCCGCAGCTCTTCAAGTTCATCAAGACCAGCAAGGAAAAAACTGTGGAGAAACAGGCTTGAGCAATCTCACCGCCACCCTCAAGCAGAAACCCGGCGCGCTGATCGAATGCGACGACGACCCGGAGGCGGTATTCGACCTGCTGTGCGCCAAGGGCTGGAGCGACGGCCTGCCGGTGATCCCGCCAACGCCCGAACGCGTCGAACGCATGCTGACTTACTGCGACCGCGACCCCGAGCAGCCGGTGATCCGCATCCCGCCGCGCTTCGGCGCGGCCACGCCGGTGCGGGTGGCGGCCAACGCGGTAATGGCCGGCTGCAAGCCGGAATATTTTCCGCTAGTGCTGCTGGCGCTGGAAGCGCTGGCAGAAGACCAGTACAACCTCTACGGCACCCAGGCGACCACGCACCCTTGCACGCCGATGCTGATCTTCAACGGCCCGGTGGCGCGCGAAGTGGGGCTGAACTCCGGCCACAACGTGATGGGCAACTACCACCGCGCCAATGCCGCGATCGGGCGCGCGGTGCGCCTCACCCTGGTCAACATCGGCGCCGCCATCCCCGGCACGGGCGACATGGCCACTGCTGGCACCCCGGCGAAATTCACCTTCTGCGTGGCCGAGAACGAAGCCGCCAACCCGTGGGAACCGCTGCACGTGGAGATGGGCTACCCGACCGACGCTAGCACGGTGACCGTGGTCGCTGCCGAAGGCCCGCACAACATCAACGACCACGAAAGCCTGAGCCCCGAAGGCATCCTCACCATGGTGTCGGGCACCATGGCGACCACCGGCTCGAACAATGCCTACTACGCGAGCCAGCCAGTGCTGGCCTTCGGTCCGGAACATGCAGCCACCGTCGCAAGCAAAGGAATGACCAAGCCCCAAGTCAAGCAGTGGCTGTATGACCACGCCACGCTGCCGATGTCGCGCTGGTCTGAGGACAACATCGCGCGGCGCTTCCGCCGCCGCCAGGCGGAGCAATACGCCAATGCACCGCTCGACACCCCCGTCCATATGTGGGCCAAGCCTGACGACCTGATCATCATCGTCGCCGGAGGCGCGGGCAAGCATTCACAATACGTGCCGACCTTCGGGGTGACGCGCGCGGCAACGCGGGCGCTAAAGCGGAAGGATGGAGTGCTTGTGAAATCGGTGAAGGAGTTAAAAAGCAGTTAATCGCAAAGCGCAAACAGCATTTTTAGTCTCTGCTTTATTAATTATTTTATTTCACCTTGAACACTAATTTACCCCCCAAATGCCTCCCCTCGCTCACCCGATGCGCCGCCTGCGCATCCGCCAGCGCATAAGTGGTGATCTGCGGCAGTTTCACTGCACCTGAGGTGACCAATTGCACAATGCGGTCGAGGTGCGTGCGCTTGCGGCTCGCGTCGGGCTTGAGTGAAACCATGTCGTCATAAGGCGGTGTCGGCGCCGGACCGTTGATGAAGGCGGCGCGGCCTCCACGCTTGAGGACCTTGAAGGCGTTTTTCGCCACTTCGCCGCCCACTGTGTCGAACACCGCATCGCAATGCTTTACCACTTTGGTGA
>JAYOED010000012.1:0-312 GCA_038106575.1 Burkholderiales bacterium | reverse complement strand
GTGAAATCCTGCTTGTTGTAATCGATCACTTGGTCGGCACCCAGGCTTCTCACATAGTCGATGTTGGATTCGCTGCAGGTAGTGATCACCCGAGCGCCGAGGTGTTTGGCCAACTGCAATCCGAAGCCCGCCACACCGCCCGCCCCGCCCTGCACTAGCACGGTCTGGCCTGCCTTGACCTGCAGCGCGTTTTCGATCGACACAATCGCCGTAAGTCCCACCAGCCCCAGCGCTGCCGCTTCAACGTGGCTCCATTGCGCGGGCTTTTTGGTGACAATAGATGCGTTGATTGCCACCGTCGCGGCATAGCAA
>JAYOED010000076.1:7792-10310 GCA_038106575.1 Burkholderiales bacterium | reverse complement strand
GGGCAAGGGCGCATCAAAAGTTATCAGTTCTTTCCGGCGGTGATACGCTCCCATGCGCGCTTCACCTATACCGAAGTGGCATCGATTCTCGAGGACCCGCAGTGTACAGCGACACGCCAGCGGCGCCCACTGGTTCCGCATCTGCAGAACATCTACCGACTCTACCATCTGCTGGCAAAGGCACGGTCGAAGCGCGGCGCGATCGACTTCGAGACCATTGAGACGCAGATGATTTTCGACGACCACGGTAAAATCAGCAGTATCGTGCCTGTGGTGCGCAACGATGCTCACCGGGTTATTGAGGAATGTATGCTGGCTGCTAACGTCTGCGCTTCGGATTTTCTGCGCGGACACAAACATCCCATGCTTTACCGCGTACATGAGGGACCTGCTAAGGAGAAGCTGGCCGGGTTGCGTGATTTCCTCAAAGGATTCGGTCTCCAGCTCGGCGGGGGAGATGAGCCGCATGCCTCTGATTACGCGAAACTGCTGGCCAAGGTGAAAGACCGGCCTGATGCGCAGCTGCTGCAAACAGTGATGCTGCGCTCGCTGAAGCAGGCGGTGTATACCCCGGAGAACACCGGTCATTTCGGATTGGCTTACGATTCGTACACCCATTTCACGTCGCCGATCCGCCGTTATCCGGATCTGTTGGTGCATCGCGCGATCAAGGCGGTGTTAAACGGTGGCCGCTATGAACCCGGCGACTGGGATGAGTTAGGTGCGCAATGTTCAATGACCGAGCGCCGCGCTGATGAGGCTACACGCGATGTTACAGCCTGGCTGAAGTGCTACTACATGCGTGATCGTGTGGGTGAAGTCTTCATGGGCAGCATCGCCGGAGTGGCTGCATTCGGCGCGTTCGTTGCGCTCGATGATGTGTACGTTGAAGGACTGGTGCACATCTCCGATCTGGGCAAAGACTATTTCAAGTTCGACGCTGCGAAGCATGAGTTGCTGGGCGAACGCTCCCGCCAGCGTTACCGTCTGGGCGATCGGCTGCGGGTGAGAATAGCCCGGGTTGATCTCAATGCTTCACGCATTGATTTTTTGCTGGCATGAAACATCTAATAAAAACAACCATTTATGATTTAAGCCACAATGACTGAATTACGTCTGGTTTATGGTTTTCATGCGATTACCAGTCGTCTGCGCCAGCGCGCAGAGGCGGTTCATGAGCTCTATCTCGATGGTGCGCGCCATGACCGGCGGATCAAGGATTTGCTGGCGCTGGCCGAGTCGCGCGGGGTGAGGGTGATTATGGTTGATGCCAAGCGTCTTGACGGCATGACCGGTCTGGCCCGGCACCAAGGCGTTGCTGCGCGTGTTGAAGCGACATCATTGTCGACGCATATCGAGGATGTACTCGACGAACTGGCCGAGCCGCCACTGCTGCTTATACTGGACAGCGTAACCGATCCGCACAATCTCGGCGCCTGTCTGCGCGTGGCCGATGGCATGGGTGCGCATGCGGTGATTGCACCCAAGGACCATGCGGTCGGCCTCAATGCCACAGTGGCGAAAGTGGCAAGCGGCGCCGCGGATACGGTGCCTTACATCATGGTGACCAATCTGGCGCGCACCATGCGCGAGCTGAAGGAGCGCAATATTTGGCTCATCGGCGCTTATGAACGAGCCAACCAGGATCTCTATGTCGCCAAGTTGCATGGACCGCTGGCGTGGGTGCTGGGCGCTGAAGGCGAAGGCATCCGCCGGCTGACCCGGGAAACCTGTGATGAATTGGCGCGCATTCCTATGCTGGGCAGCGTGGAAAGCCTCAATGTCTCGGTATCGGCGGGGATTTGTCTGGCCGAATCACGCCGCCAGCGTTCTCTTCGCAACAGTCGATAGCTCACCACTCCTCGCAATAGTTCTAAAACCGTTCAGTATGGGTCTCTGCCTGAGCCTGACTTACGGCAAAAGCGTTTGCCTGCGTGTGGACCTTGCCGAGATAACTAAAGGTCCATGGCACCCGCCAGACCGATGATCAGAAGCTCAACGCCAGCATGGTCATCATTTGATGTGCTTTTTCAGCTCGTCTAAATAGTCGCAATCCCTTGATTCGCAGTGCAGTTTCGGTATAATCCCGCCCTCAAACAGCAGTGGCCGTACCTCAAACCGTAGACTTCCTTGCCGCACCGTGTTCGCATCGCGGGCGGCCCAACAGTCCATAAGGAGAGTTCAAATGCGACATTACGAGATCGTTTTGATTGTCCATCCGGACCAAAGCGAGCAGGTGCCGGCGATGATAGACCGCTATCGCCAGATGATCATCGTCCGCAAAGGCGCGGTACACCGCCTCGAAGACTGGGGTCGGCGCCAGTTGACTTATCCGATCCAAAAAATGCACAAGGCGCATTACGTGCTAATGAACATCGAGTGCGACAATGAAACGCTGGCTGAACTGGAGCATGCCTTTAAGTTCAACGATGCCGTGATCCGCCATCTAACGGTGAGTATGACCGAGGCCGTGACTGTTCCTTCGCCGATGATGAAGGAAGAGAAATCCCGGCCTGTT
>JAYOED010000076.1:0-7782 GCA_038106575.1 Burkholderiales bacterium | reverse complement strand
AGAGGCGGCCAAACCTGCTCCGGCGGAGAGTGTGGCCTAGGTGAGCTGGAATTTGGTCAGGCTGAGCGCAGTCCTGGCCACGGTTCAGCCCTTGCGACATACACCTGGCGGGGTTCCGATAATCGATTTTATCCTTAGCCATCAGTCTCAACAGACTGAAGCCGACAACCGGCGGCAGGTTGAATTTGGGATCACCGCAAAAGCTGCAGGAGAACTGGCGGTGCGCATCGCCGAAATGCTACAAGGCAGCGAAGTCGAGGTGCAGGGCTTTCTGAACCGCAAGAATCGACTGGGTAGGCAGGTCACCCTGCATGTAACGAACATTGAATTGATTTGAAAGGAAAATAGACATGGCACGAGCGGGTGGAAATAGTGGCGGTGGCAAAGGTAGGTTCGGCAAAGGCAAAGGCAAAGGCAAGGATGTTCGCAAGAAAGGCAATGCGCTGTTCCGTCGCCGCAAGTTTTGCCGGTTTACTGCTGAAGGCATCAAACAGGTTGATTACAAGGACATCAACCTGCTGAAGGATTTCATCAATGAAAACGGCAAGATCATCCCGGCTCGCATCACCGGAACCAAGGCCCGCTACCAGCGCCAGCTGTCCATTGCAGTCAAGCGCGCGCGGTTTCTGGCTCTGTTGCCGTATACCGATCTGCACTGAGAGGTGAACCATGCAAGTTATTCTTCTTGAAAAAGTCATCAACCTGGGAACACTGGGTGACGTCGTACGTGTGAAGGATGGCTACGCGCGGAATTTCCTGATTCCCCAGGGCAAGGCCAAGCGCGCGACGACGGCGAATCTTGCCGATTTCGAAAAACGCCGTGCTGAACTGGAAAAGGTCCATGCTGAAAACCTGGCCCAAGCCCGTGAGCGTGCAGCCAAGCTCGAAGGACTGATGTTGCAGATCACACAGAAAGCCGGCGTCGACGGCAAGCTATTTGGTTCTGTGACAAACATCGATGTTGCCGAAGCACTGCAGGTGCAGGGATTCGAAGTTCAGAAATCCTCGATCCGCATGCCGGATGGACCGTTGAAAATGATCGGCGACTACCCGCTGCGGGTGAATCTGCATGCAGACGTCGTGGCATCGATCACTGTTTCAGTTCTGGGTGAGGCTGCATAGTACGCTGATAGCAAAGCGGATTTTTTTGCGGGAAAAAAGGGCTGGTAACAGCCCTTTTTTTTCTGTAAATTGGTTTTATAAGTGCGCGCCGTGCGCCCTGAATTATTATTATAAACCAACAGGTTATAAAGAATTTTATGGTGCAGCTTGTCACGCCGCTCAGCAAGGATCCCCAGCTTGAAGCAGCGCGCACGCCACCCCATTCCGTTGAAGCAGAACAGTCCGTCCTGGGTGGTCTGCTGCTCGACAACACGGCATGGGATCGCATCGGGGATGTAGTTACGGAATCCGATTTTTACCGTTCTGATCACCGTACAATTTTTCAGCACACCGCACAGCTCATCGAACACAACAAGCCCGCCGATGCGCTGACTGTCGCCGAGAGCCTGGAGCGTAGTGGCAGACTCGCCGAGGTCGGTGGTCAGGCTTATATTGATGCGCTGGCACTGAACACGCCGAGTGCGGCAAACATTCGCCGCTATGCCGAGATCGTTAGGGAGCGTTCGATCCTGCGTAATCTGGCCGCGGTCGGCACCTCGATCGCCGATTCAGCTTACAGTCAGAGCGGCAAGGACGCGCACGTGCTCATTGACGAGGCGGAGTCCAAGGTATTTGAGATTGCTGAAGCCGGGGCCAAGTCCAAGCAGGGTTTTAGCAAAATTGATCCGTTTTTGACTGAGACCATAGAGCGTATTGACATGCTCTACAACCGGCCAAACAAGGATGACGTTATTGGAACGGCTACGGGCTATGTTGATTTGGATAAGATGACATCTGGATTGCATCCAGGAGAACTCACGGTCATTGCTGCCAGGCCATCGATGGGAAAGACGGCTTTGGCAATGAATATCGTTGAGAACGTTGCACTTAATTTAAAAAAAGCTTGTGCTGTATTCAGTATGGAAATGTCTGGATCGCAGTTGGCCTTGAGAATGATCGGATCAGTCGGGAAATTTGATCAGCACAAACTGCGGACTGGAAATTTTGAGGAAGATGCTTGGCCGAAATTGGTGGATGCTGTTGGTAAGTTAAATGATGCAGAGATCCATATCGATGACACGGCTGGCCTCAACGTCTTGGAGGTCAGGTCAAGAGCTCGGCGTCTTCATCGACAGGTAAATGGACTATCTCTCATCGTGGTGGATTATCTGCAGTTGATGTCAGGTTCTTCAAGCGGGCGCGAGGAAAATCGAGCTACTGAAGTGGCCGAGATATCGCGTTCGTTAAAAGGTTTGGCTAAAGAACTAAAAGTTCCTGTCATTGCGCTGTCACAGCTAAATCGAAGCGTTGAAGCAAGGCAAGACAAACGGCCTATGATGTCGGACCTTCGCGAGTCGGGCGCCATTGAGCAGGACGCCGATGTAATTCTGTTTATTTACCGGGATGAGGTGTACAACCCCAGCCCGGATAGTCAAGGTAAGGCTGAAATTATTGTCGCCAAGCAGCGTAACGGGCCGGTAGGAAAAATCGACATGACCTTCCTCGGGCGCTATACCCGCTTTGAAAATTACTCTAGCGGCGGCGACGCCTTCGGCTGATTGCGTCCTACAGCGTTTCTGCCGCGTAATCCGCGAGGCGAGAACGCTCGCCGCGCATCAGCGTTACATGGCCGCTGTGCGGCCAGCCCTTCATCCGATCCACCACGTAAGTCAGTCCCGAACTGCCTTCGGTCAGGTAGGGCGTATCGATCTGCGAGATGTTGCCGAGGCATACCACCTTGGTGCCGGGGCCAGCACGGGTGATCAGCGTTTTCATCTGTTTCGGCGTCAGGTTCTGTGCCTCGTCGATGATCAGGAACTTGTTGAGGAAGGTGCGGCCGCGCATGAAATTGAGCGACTTGACCTTAATCCGCGAGCGGATCAGGTCGCGAGTCGCGGCACGGCCCCATTCGCCGGCCTCGTCATCGGTATGGTTCAGTACGTCTAGATTGTCTTCCAGAGCGCCCATCCACGGGTTCATTTTTTCTTCCTCAGTACCGGGCAGGAAGCCGATATCCTCTCCGACCGGCACGGTGACGCGGGTGACGATGATTTCCGAGAAGATTTTCTCGTCAAGCGTCTGCGCGAGACCGGCGGCCAGCGTCATCAGCGTCTTGCCGCTTCCGGCCTGGCCTAGGAGCGTTATGAAATCGATGCTCGGGTTGAGCAGGGCGTTCATCGCGAAATTCTGCTCGCGGTTGCGTGCTGTAATGCCCCACACATTGTTGCGCTGATGGCTGTAGTCCCTGAGCATCTGCAGGATTGCGGTCTTGCCGCTGACTTCGCGTACCTGTGCCTGGAAGGGCTGGTCGCCCTTGAGGTATACAAACTGGTTGACGAGCAGGCTTGAACAAAGCGGTCCGTGCACCCGGTAATGGGTGCTGCCGGACTGCTGCCAGGATTCCATTTTCTTACCGTGCGTTTCCCAGAAGTCGTCAGGCAGGGCGCAGATCCCGGTGTAGAGCAGGTCGGAATCTTCAAGCACCTTATCGTTGAAGTAATCCTCTGCGGCCAGTCCCAGTGCGCGCGCCTTGATGCGCATGTTGATGTCCTTGGACACCAGAATGACCTGCCGTTTGGCATGGATTTCCTGCAGGTGCTTAACCACGCCGATGATCTGGTTGTCAGCCTTGCCGCTGGGCAAGCGTGCTGGCAGGTCACCGTTGATCGCTTCGGTCTGAAGAAAAAGGCGTCCGGAAGCCGCCTTGTCGCCATGTTCGGAAAGCGGGATGCCGTCGGTAATGTCTCCCTGCTGCCCACCGACCAGTTCGTCGAGGTAGCGGCTGGCCTGGCGCGCGTTGCGCGAGACCTCGGACATGCCCTTTTTGTTGCCGTCGAGTTCCTCGAGTGTCGCCATCGGGATGTAGAGGTCGTGTTCCTCGAAACGGAATATGCTGGTCGGATCGTGCATCAGCACATTGGTGTCCAGTACGAACAGCCTGGGTGCGGTGGACAGGCGGGACACGACAGACGTTACGGACGAAGCCTTGCGATGGATCATGATCCTCCCGAATGGCAGGTTGATAGGGTGAAGTCAGTGGTTCGAAAAGTCAGGGCAGGGTTTTTATGAATTCCAGAACCTCCTGCACATGCTCCGGAACCTTGACGCCGCGCCACTCGCGGCGAACGATGCCCTTACGGTCGATCGCGAACGTGCTGCGCTCGATGCCACGAACTTTTTTTCCGTACATATTTTTCATCTTGATGACGCCGAAAGCCTTGCAGGCGTCTTCACCTGAATCGCTCAGTAGAGTGAACGGAAAACCCATCTTGGCCTTGAAGTTTTCATGCGATTTCAGGCTGTCGCGGGAGATGCCAAAAACCATACAGTGCTCCGCGGCAAACTGCGTATGCAGGTCGCGGAACTGCTGCCCTTCGGCAGTGCAGCCCGGGGTGTTGTCCTTGGGGTAGAAGTAGAGCACCACGTTCTGGCCAAGCAAATCGCTTAGCTTAAAAGTCTTCCCTCCTGTGGCAGGAAGCTCAATGTTGGGTGCAGGCTGGTCCAGCACGCTGTCGTTTAGTCAGGAATCTGCTTTGGACTTGTGACTATGGTGTCCGATTTCGCTGCATAGCGCAACAGCTGTGCAAATGCCCCTGTTTTCAGTCACCGGCGGCAAGCACGTCAAGAGACAGCCGTTTGATCGCGTCATCGGAGTGGTTCGCCAGCACATGGCGCTTCGCACGCGGCAATTGCGGGTAGTGGCTTTTGATGGCGCGCGCGTAGGCCGGATCGTAGTGCATCACCAGTAGGTCCCGGGTGAGCAGGTCCCAGTCGCCAGCGCGTGCCATTGAGTGCCAGTCGTCTATGACTGAATTGCCGTGCAGCTGGCGCAGGCAATCAAGCTGTGCATTGAGCGAAGCCGCGTCGCTGAGGAAGTGCGTATATTCCTTCTTGAGCAGGGCGACGCGTACGGTCATGTCTGCTTCGATGACCACGCACTCGCTTTTCCACATCGCGTCAATCAGCGCTTCCGGAACGCGCAGGTTGCCGACTTTCTTGCTTTCGGACTCGACAAAGACGACGCGCTGGGTATCAAGCTGTTTCAGCGAGTGCCAGACCCGACTTTCAAACAGTTTCTGGGATGGCTGCGGCGCGTCCGGCAGATTACCAAGCACTGAACCGCGGTGAGCAGCGAGATCTTCGAGATCGAGCACCTGTGCACCCTGCGCGTGCAGCATTCGCAGCAGTCGGCTCTTGCCTGTGCCAGTCATGCCGCAGACGACCCGCCAGTTGAATTTCCCCGGCAACATGGCGATCTCCCCGATGACGGATTTTCGGTATGCCTTGTAGCCGCCTTCAAGGCGGCCGACGCGCCAGCCGATCTGTGCAAGCACATACGCGAGCGCATTGCTGCGGCCGCCGCCGCGCCAGCAGTAGACCAGGGGTTTCCATGTGCGCGGGCGGTCGGAGAGTCGTTCGCTCAAATGGCGCGCAATATTGGCGCTGACCAGTGCTGCACCGGCGCGCTTGGCTTCGAACGAAGATACCTGCTTGTAGATCGTGCCGACCCGTTCGCGTTCGGCGTTGTCGAGCACTGGGAGGTTGATTGCCCCCGGTATATGGTCTTCCGCGAATTCGCCTTCGGAGCGGACGTCGATGATTTCGTCGAATTCGCCGATCCTGGTCACGGGCACGACGTTCACCGCCGCCCCTTTTTTAGCGTTATTATTTGCAGTTGTACTCATGACGCATAATTATCGCATCCGCCAGACATCCACGTTTTTCACTTTACCGGATCCAATATGAACAATCCCGTCGATACCGCAGCCCTACGACTGACCCAGTTTTCGCACGGCGGCGGGTGAGGCTGCAAACTGACGCCGGCGTTGCTGAGCGAAGTTCTTGCACAAACACCTGCGGCGGCTCCATTCAAGGATCTGCTGGTTGGTACTGAGTCGAGCGACGACGCGGCGGTCTATCGTCTAAATGATTCGCAGGCCATCATTGCGACTACCGATTTTTTCATGCCCATTGTTGACGATCCATACGATTTCGGCCGCATTGCGGCGACCAATGCGATATCCGACGTCTATGCGATGGGCGGCAAACCGTTCATGGCGCTCGCGCTGCTCGGATTCCCGGCAGGCAAGATTCCGGTCGAGGCGGCGCAGCGCATTGTCGCAGGTGGTCATTCGGTATGCGCAGCGATCAACATTCCGATTGCCGGCGGCCATTCCATTGATACGCCTGAGCCGATCTACGGTCTCGTTGTCCTCGGGCTGGTGCATCCGGACAAGGTCAAGCGTAATGACCGGGCCTGCGCCGGCGATGTTCTGATTGTTGGCAAGGGTCTGGGCGTGGGGATCATGAGCGCAGCGATGAAAAAAGGCGAATTGCGTGATAAGGCCTATCAGCAGATGCTTGAATGCGCCACCAAGCTCAATACGCCGGGCGTTGCCCTGGCCGAGATGGCAGACGTGCATGCGCTGACCGATATCACCGGATTCGGACTCCTCGGACACCTGCTGGAAATCTGCCGTGGCTCAGGCCTATCAGCGGAAATCGAATGGTCGAAGGTGCCGGTGCTGAGGGCTGCAGGGCATCTGGTCAAGGATGGTTATGTGACAGGCGCCTCGGAGCGCAACTGGGCAAGTTACGATCAGCATGTCACACTGCCAACTGGGGATGACGGCAGTGCACGCAAACTCCTGACTGATCCGCAAACTAGCGGCGGTTTGCTGGTGGCTTGCACGCCCGATGCCGCGGCAAAAGTACTGGAGATTTTTCGTGCCGAGGGTTTTGACCAGGCAGCGGTGGTCGGCACGCTCGGGACTGGTGCGCCGACTATCTGGGTGAAATGATCTAAATATCTGTTTTATTTAATATTTAGTGCGGGCGCCAGCGCTTTCCAGACAGTCTCCAGCATTAGCGGCTGTGCCTTTTCAGTCGGATGCAACTGATCGGACTGAAAGTAGTCGCCCTGATCGGCAAATCCTTCTAACAGAAAAGGCACCAGCGGCACTCGTCGTGATTTGGCGATTTCCCCGAAGCTGGCCTGGAACCTTTCCGTATAGGCACTGCCGTAGTTAGGCGGAATGCGTATGCCGACGAGCACGACTCGCGATCCGGCGCGTTCTGCGATGTCGATGATGCGTTCCAGATTGCTGCGCATGGCACCGAGATCGGCACCGCGCAGTCCGTCATTTGCCCCCAGCGCCAGTACGGTTACTGCAGGACGATGTGAACGCAATGCGTTATCGATGCGCTTGAGCCCGCCAAGCGTAGTTTCGCCGCTGATGCTGGCATTGATCACCTTATAATCAGATTTTTTTTGCTGCAGCCGCAATGCAAGCAGATGCACCCAGTCCTTGTTGCGCGGCAAACCATAGCCAGCAGACAGGCTGTCACCGTAGATCATCACGGTCGCTGCTTGCGCCGGCGCAACGCAGAGCAGTGCGGACGCCAGGACCAGCAAACGGAAAAGCATGACTGACAACACTCCACAAGACATTGTTTGTGTGGCAAACCTGACCAAAGAGGTTACCACCGGCGATTCCAAATTGACCATTTTGCGCGACGTGAGTTTCAGCGTTTCCCGGGGCGATGCGGTTGCCGTGGTCGGCGCATCCGGCTCGGGAAAGTCGACTCTGCTGGGTCTGCTGGCCGGACTGGACGTGCCGAGCACGGGCTCGGTGCATATCAACGGGCAGGATCTGTTTGGCCTGGATGAGGATGGGCGCG